>NZ_CALFPF010000616.1 GCF_937919775.1 uncultured Gimesia sp. | reverse complement strand
CGGACAATCACATTCCGGAAACTAAATTATTCCATCGCGGGGATTACCGGCAGCCGAAACAGGTGATTAAACCGGCTGCCTTGACGGTGGTTTCGCCGGAAGGGAAACGCCATGAACTTCCCCTCAACGATAGCACGCTTCCTACCACGGGGCGCCGCCTGGCGTTTGCCCGCTGGCTGGTGAGTGGCGAGCATCCTCTTGTTGCCCGTGTGCTGGTCAACCGGATCTGGATGCATCATTTCGGTCGCGCGATCGTCGGAACGCCCGGTGAATTCGGCAAACTCGGCTCCACACCCACGCATCAGGAATTGCTGGACTGGCTGGCGGCGGAATTCATGGAACAGGGTTGGGATCTGAAAAAATTACATCGCACGATCATGCTTTCAACCGCGTATCGTCAGGCGGGCGCGCATGATCCGAGTAAGGAATCGATCGACGCCGACAATCATTACTATTGGCGGAAACCGATCGTTCGTTTAGAAGCGGAAACGTTACGCGACCGCATGTTGGCCGTTTCAGGCGTTCTCAATCGACAACTGACTGGTCCACCCGTTGAAATTAAAGAAGACGATTTCGGTCAGGTGGTGGTTTCAGGAGAGCAACTGCGCCGCAGTCTGTATATTCAGGCAAGACGCAGTCAGCCCGTGGGAATGCTGCAGACTTTTGATGCACCTGTCATGGAAACGAACTGCGAACGCCGATCGAATTCGACGGTAGCGACTCAGTCCCTGATGTTAATGAATGGCGAATTCATTCTCTCGCAATCCGCTAAACTGTCGGATCGTCTGGCCCGTGAAGCACCGGAATTGAAACCGGAAGAAATCGCCGCTCTGCCAGAACTCCCGCCGACCGCGAAATCTGCCTGGAGTTATGGTTACGGAACCATTGATGAAACGACGTCTCTCACGAGTACGTTTACGGCATTTCCGCATTGGACCGGATCGAGTTGGCAGGGAGGGCCGCAGCTTCCCGACCCGACACTGGGTTGGGCGACTCTGAACGCCAATGGCGGTCATCCGGCGAGCAAGTTTGCCACCCTCAGACGCTGGACCGCTCCCGCAGCGGGCACGTTATCTGTGACCGGGAAACTGCAGCACGGGAGCGATCAGGGAAACGGTGTGCGCGGGTTTGTTCTTTCCAGTCGCTCGGGCCTCGCGGGTAAGTGGAACGCTCATAACGGCGCCGCTGATACCAATGTCGTTTCGCTGGCTGTTCAAACGGGAGATACCATCGATTTTATTGCTGATTGCAACGGTGATGTCGGTTTCGATTCCTTCTCCTGGGGCGTTCAACTGTCGCTTCAACCCGAACAGGGACCCGCTTTCAAGTGGGATTCCGCAGCGGAGTTTCGTGGCCCGGAACCGGCGCAGAAGAGTCTGCAGGCACAGGCCGCGTATGCGTTTGAACTGGCACTTTGTCGCAAGCCGACGCCGGAAGAACTGCAACTGGTTGTACGTTTTATGGGGAACCAGTTGGCATATCTACAGCAGCATCCAGAGCAGATCCCCCAGGGGGTGACTCCCGCCCGTCAGACCATTACCAACCTCTGTCAGGCTCTGATGAGTTCGAATGAGTTTTTATACGTCGATTAAATCCGGTTCAGAGTCTCTTGAAACAAAGCGCTTTATCAAAAATTCAAAAATAAGCTTTTCATCGGGTGTTTGAAATAATGACGTACTATAGCAGAAGACAATTTCTCGCGGAAAACGCAATGGGAATCGGCACGGTGGCGCTGGCTTGGATGCTGAAACAGGACAACCTGCTTGCCAAGCCTAAGGGGATTTCCGTTGGGCAGCCTCATTTCGATCTGACGCCGAAAAAACCACCGTTTGTACCGCAGGCCAAAGCCATGATCTCGCTGTTTCAGCATGGCGGGCCGTCGCATATGGACCTGACCGATCCCAAGCCGGAACTCACGAAATACAGCGGGACCGATTTTAAGGGTGACATTCAATACAGTTTCGTTAATCAGGCCAGCAAGAAACTTTTCGGCAGCCCGTGGAAATTTCGCAAACATGGTGAGTGTGGAACTGAGTTGTCCGAACTGCTGCCGAACCTGGGAGAAATCGTCGATGACGTCTGTCTGATTCGCTCAATGCATACGGGCGCGAACGGGCACGAGGTTTCCATTCGATACTTTCATGGCGGGATTCCCGGAGTCGTCGGTCGACCGAATCTTGGTTCGTGGCTGGTTTACGGATTAGGAACGGAATCACAAAACCTCCCGGCTTACATGGTGTTGACCGATCCGGGCGGGTTGCCCGTTGACGGGGTGACGAACTGGTCAAACGGTTTTATGCCTTCGCTGTTTCAGGGAACGGTTCTGCGTCCGAAAGAACCGCGGATTTTGAATCT
This sequence comes from uncultured Gimesia sp., assembly GCF_937919775.1. Taxonomy (GTDB): domain Bacteria; phylum Planctomycetota; class Planctomycetia; order Planctomycetales; family Planctomycetaceae; genus Gimesia. The sequence goes on along the minus strand of NZ_CALFPF010000616.1, from coordinate 5,650 downwards.
GGATGCGCCCGCACATTTACAAGGTTCCCTGCAGGCGCAAAACCTGGAACTGTTGCAGACACTGAATCGAAAGCATTTTGAGAACCATCCCCACGAATCCGATTTGGAAGCGCGGATTTCAAGTTATGAACTCGCGGCCCGCATGCAGACTTCGGCCCGCGAAGCGCTCGACCTCTCACAGGAAACAAAAGCGACGCAGGACATGTACGGTCTCGATGACCCGAAAACGCGCGAATACGGTACGCGGTGTCTGATCGCCCGTCGTCTGGTGGAGCGGGGTGTCCGCTTCATACAACTGTTCCACGGAGGTCAACCGTGGGATAATCATAGTAATCTCATCAACGGTCTGCCCGGAATTTGTGGCCGCACTGATAAACCTTCGGCTGCTCTCGTCAAAGACCTGAAACAACGGGGCATGCTCGAATCAACGCTGGTACATTGGGGGGGAGAGATCGGGCGGCTTCCGGTCACACAAAGTCACGGTGATCCCAAAAATGCCGGTCGCGATCATAACGGGCAAGGCTTCAGTATCTGGCTGGCCGGTGGCGGAATTAAAGGAGGTATGGCGTTTGGGAAAACGGATGAATTTGGTCATCGCGCGGTCGAAAATGTCGTCACTCCCAACGACTTTCAGGCAACCATCATGCGTCTTTTCGGTCTCGACTATCAACAACTCCTTTACCATCACAACGGGCAGGAGCAAATCATAACCAGCGGCCGTCCTGCAAAAGTGGTTGCAGAGATTCTGGAAAAACCTCCCACAACACTGACTTAGGATTTCGCCACGGAGACTGATTTGCTCAGGCGTAAGTATCCGATGCGCCGCGGTTTCGTCTTGTGGTTCTGATTATTCTCCAGACAACCGCAGCCCCCCAAACCGTTCCATAGCCGCTGGTTTATGTGTGAGTACCTGACTTTCACAGTACCGTGCCACCGTACCTGATTGAAGAGAGACGGGGTTTCAAAATCGGATGGAGCATGTTATGTTTCCGTTTCGTGTTTCATTCTGTTCATCGTCTCCTGTGCATTTAATGCCGACTTATGAATACTCGCATCATTCGTTTTCAACAGCAGTCATCAGATCACAGAATGGGATTTACCATTCTGGAGTTGCTGGTGGTCATGGCGATTGTGGGGCTGCTGGTCGGGTTGATTTTACCCGCAGTGAATGCGGCGCGTGAATCTGCCCGGAAAATTCAGTGTGTCAATCACCTGCATCAGATAGGGACGGCATTACACCATTACCATGATGTTTATCGCTGTTTGCCGGCCGGCTGGAGACTTGATTCTGAACAGAAAACGGCTTTTGGCTGGGGGGCGAGCCTGCTGCCGTTTCTGGAACAGTCCAGCCTGGCTTCTCTCGTTGATTTGCAGTCTGCCGTTGATGCGGCAGATAACTCCGTTTCGAGAAAAATCACACCAGCCTTTTATCGCTGTCCGTCAGATGTCGCCGATGATGTCTTTACGTTGTTTGAAGAACGCGAGGGCCATGAAACGTCCGGTTTGCAATCGCGTACTGTGCTGATTGATCTTCCCAGTGCCAATTATGTTGGCGTCTTTGGTACGAGTGATCCCGACGCGGCGACCAGTTCTCCCGGGGAAGGTGTGTTGGTAGCCAATCGATTTATCCGGTTCGTCGAATGCCAGCAGGGCTTGAGTAACGTACTCATGGTCGGTGAACGGACCGCGCGCAAATTACCATCGACCTGGCTGGGAATTGTGATGGACGGGGAAGATGCCAAGGGGCGTCTTGTCGGATACGCATATTTCGGTCCTAACCGACGCGATGCCGACGAATGTGAATTTGACAGCCGGCATCCCGGTTGCGCCAATTTCCTCTGGGGGGACGGGCATGTGACATCGATTTCCGATTCCGTTGACATGCTCACCTATCGCCGTTTCGCCACTCGAAACTGATCTGGATTTCCTGGTTTTCGGTCTGTCTGCAAAATTGAGAATGATTTCACTGTTCATCGCGTCAGCCGATTTCTGATTTCTGACTGTGCCTTGTTTGCTGTGTGTGATGTTCCGTCTTGTCTTGACAAAAAACGTCTGATTCACGATGATTCACCTGTAATAGTACTATATTAATAGTAGTTTTGGGGTCGGCTCAAAACACGATGAAATGAGAAGATGACGAATCGACTCGAATTGAACAGATTATGAATTTTCAGGTTCGCAAACGAGAACCGGAGCTGATGGATCAGCCGGGATTGACCGAGAGGGAGCATGGCAGTGCATTAGCGGGCCTGCGGCGAGTCAACTGGTGGAGTCGCAGCAGTGCGATTTTATGGCCTCCGATTCTCGAACTCGCACGCACCGTTGATCAGCGTCCCTTACAAATTCTGGATATCGCCAGCGGCGGTGGTGATGTGGGATTGGACATTGCATTACGTGCAAAACGCGCCGGGATTTCCGTAGAAGTCGATGGTTGTGATATCAGTTCTTTTGCCGTGAGGCATGCTACGGAGCAGGTCCACCACCGACATCTGGATCACGTCCATTTTTACGAACGCGATATTTTTAAGGAACCGCTTGAAAAAAAATATGACGTCGTGATGTGCTCTCTGTTTCTGCATCATCTCGAAGAGGCACAAGCGGTGCAGTTATTTCAGATCATGTCGCAAGCAACCAGACATCTCGTACTGGTCAATGATTTGCGACGGACACGCATCGGATACTGGCTGGCCTGGGCCGGCTGTCGCTTATTGACCCGTTCCCCGATTGTACACACTGATGGCCCGCTTTCCGTAGCGGGTGCGTTTACCATACAAGAAGCAGCGGAACTGGCAGAGCAGGGGGGGCTGAGCGGATTTCAGATCACACGGCGCTGGCCGCAACGCTGGTTACTGGAATGGAATCGATCATGACTCAGTCCCGGACGATCAGCATGGCTGATGCCTGCAACAGTGACTGGGACGTGATCGTAATCGGAGCAGGACCGGCAGGAACGGTGGCTGCACGCCAATTGGCGCTCCAGAATCTTCGTACATTACTAATTGAGCGTAAGGCCTTTCCACGATACAAAGTTTGTGGCTGTTGTCTCAATCAACGTGCCATTTCCGCATTGCAGCAGATCGGCCTGGGCGACATTTTTGAAGAGTTTGACGCGGTTCCACTGAAATCGTTTCAGGTACGCTACCACGGACGGGAACTCAACGTTCCTTTACCCGGCGGACTTGCGATTTCCCGCTCTGTTTTCGATGAAAGACTCGTTCAGGCTGCGATTGACGCGGGTGCTTATTTTTTGCCCGAAACGACGGCCATGTTAAAGGACAGTGGAGCGCAAGAACAGACGCGTCTTGTGGAGTTGACTCATCCGGAACAATCGTCGGGCGTAGCAAAGACAAAAATGGTGCTGGTGGCAGATGGACTGGGGCATCCGAGTCTGCAGCATTGTCATGATTTTGAGAGCGTCGTTTCGCATCACTCTCGAATGGGAGTGGGAGCCCTACTGGCGGCAGATGATTTTTCAAACTACCCGGCAGGTATCATTCACATGGCGATCCACCGGTTTGGTTATGTGGGACTGGTGCGTGTTGAAGATGGCAGCCTGAATATCGCTGCTGCCGTTGACCGGGATTTCATCAAAAAAAGTGTCAGTCCGACAGAGGCTGTGAAGGAAATCTTAAAGGAATCAGGTTTTCCTGCTTTAGCAGAGACCGCTGAGGGGACTTTCAAAGGGACGATTCCCTTCACCCGCAAAATAGTAAGGCCTGTGGGGAATCGTGTGTTTGTACTGGGAGACGCTGCCGGTTATCTGGAACCGTTTACAGGTGAAGGGATGGCGAATGCCATCAGTGAAGCGATTGCCGTCGCGCGGATGGTTCCGCAGGGGTTGTTAAAGTGGGATCCTGCTCTCGAACAGGCCTGGCTGAGAAAACACCATGAAATTACGGAGGGCAGGTTATTCTGGTGCCGCTGGCTTGCGCAATTATTGCGATCGCCTGCCGCAGTGGGATTAGGGCTGCGTCTGTTTCACCTGTTTCCGGCAGCGGCCCGGCCGATTGTTGCCCGTTTAAATCATTAAAGTCATTTGCATTTTACCGAGAACCGATATGAGTTTTGAAATACTCGGAATAGGAACCACCACTCCGCAACATTCGATGGAACAATCGGAGGCCGCGATTCATGCTCAGGTTGTGTCTTGTGGTACGGAAGTCACCGATCAGCAGCGCAGGCTGGTGCCGATCCTGTATCGTCGGGCAGGAGTGAAAACACGTCACAGTGTTTTGCTGGAAAACAGTATTGAAAGTGAACTGGTGCGGCAATCCTTTTATCGTCCTGCAGATTCGCCCGGTGATCTGGGACCTTCCACTGCGGACAGGATGCAGGCATACGAAAAACATGCCACGCCGCTCGCGATTGCCGCCGTCAGTCAGGCATTAGCTGCCGGGAATGTGGATCCCGCAGAGATTACACATCTTGTGACGGTTTCCTGTAGCGGATTCAGTGCGCCGGGTTTTGATATTCAATTAATCAAAGAACTGGGTTTACCAGCAGGTACCTCGCGCACGCAGGTCGGCTTCATGGGTTGTCATGGTGCGTTAAATGGATTGCGTGTTGCGAAGGCCTTTACCAGCGGCGATCCGCAGGCGCGTGTCGTGGTTTGCGCAGTCGAACTTTGTACGCTGCACCAACAGTATGGCTGGTGCCCGGATAAAATCGTAGCGAACGCACTCTTTGCCGATGGTGCGGCCGCCGTTGTCGGAAAACAGGCGACAGACAATTCGGGTGAAGCCTGGAAATTAGTGGCCTCCGGTTCCACTGTCATCCCTGACTCGGAAGAGATGATGAGCTGGCGGATAGGCGACCATGGGTTCGAGATGACGCTTTCACCACAGATCCCGGATATCATCAATGCGAGGCTGAAAAACTGGTTGGAACACTGGTTGGCTCCGCAGGGGGTGGCGATCGAAGAGGTCGGTTGCTGGGCCATTCATCCGGGGGGGCCGCGAATCCTGAATGCGGTTGCCGAAGCGGTGGGCTTTGATGAATCGCAGTTGACACCATCGCGTGATATTCTGGCTCAATTCGGTAACATGTCGTCACCAACAGTGCTGTTTATCCTGAAGAAATTACAGGCACAGCATGCAAAACTGCCCTGTGTGATGCTGGGTTTTGGTCCCGGTCTGGCGATTGAAGCCGCTCTGATTAATTAGACCGCTTCCGGTTTGATGGCAGCGCTTTAGAACTGTTCGGATCAATCAGCAGAGACGACACGCGGATTATGATTCCGAATTCTGAAAACCCTAACCCGTTAGCTGGTAATGAAAAGCAGCAAGGGGAAGAAGGCGTTTACACTCCGGTTTACACACGCGATTCTGAGTTACAGGAAATTGTCAATTCGTGGTGTGATTTATCACAAGAGGTTAAGCATGTAATATTGTATCTTGTCAGGAGTAATTATAATTGAAAGTAAAATTCTATAGTACATCTTAGATTAGAATAGAGAAGTGGTCGGCCTTGGCCAAACTTTTACGACCAGATAACCGTTACTACTTCGACTCAACTTAAAAGTTTGGAACTGGGCTAATTGTCCGGTTTTTTTGTTTAAATGGTTGATTGATATTGCGGAGTGTATATGTTCATATGGTGGACTTCCCCAAAAATAGTGGGCGCTCAAATAAGAGTGTAAACTATTTTTAGG
>NZ_CALFPF010000615.1 GCF_937919775.1 uncultured Gimesia sp. | reverse complement strand
CGGCGGTGGGGATCGTAATTTTGGTGGTGGCGGCGGTGGAGGAGACCGTAGTTTTGGTGGTGGTGGTGGAGGCTTCGGCGGCGGAGGAGACCGTAGTTTTGGCGGTGGTGATGGAGGCTTTGGCGGCGGAGGAGATTTTAATTCCGCTTCCAGGAACACGGGAAATTTTGGTGGAGCGAGTTCCAATAGCAGTCGCTTCTCAAATTATGGCAGCCGGTTTGATCAGCCCAGTCGCTTTAATGACAATACAGGCTTTAGTAACAGCTTTTCGAATCAGGCCAGATCCTTTGATCAATCCAGAGGGGATAATTTCAATCGAGCCAATACCGGTGACTTGAATCGTGGCGGTCGAACTGATGGCTCACTCAATGTGGGTGACATGAATTTTAATCAGCGGCCCACGCGGCAGAATCTGAATAGTTTTCTCGGCCTGCCTTCAGATGCCGGGCAGAATGCTGTTACAAATTCACACCCCGGAGTTCAGGATTTTAGCGGACGCGATACTGTCAATCGTTCGATTGATAACGGTTCCGGATCTGGAAATATTTATCATGGGCCCAATGGCGGTGTGGCCGGAGGCGGTAGTTATACCGGACCGCGTGGAAATACCGTCTCAGGCGGCGGTGCGGTAGGCCCGAATGGCGGTCGTGCTGCAGGCGGTTCCATTGATGGGAATAATGGTGGCAAGGTCGCTGGAGGCGGCGTTGTTGGACCAGGTGGTGCATCGGCTGCCGGTGGAAAAGTCGTCGGTCCTAATGGTGGTGGTGCAGCAGGCGGCGTCGTTCACGGGCGAGCTGGCGGCACAACGGCCGGCGGTGTGGTTCATGGTCCCAATGGCGGTTATGCCGCCGGTTTTGCGCATGTGCCCCCTTCCACACGATATTATCATGGCGCAGTGATTCGAACTGGATTTCATGGTTATGGAATGTATTACCCCGGCTGGTACGCGGCGCATCCGGGGGTCTGGTATGCATCTGCGTGGCCTGCAGGTTATGCCTGGAATGCCTGTACCTGGGGTTCGATGATGGCCTGGTTGACCCTGGCTAATTCACAACCGATTTATTATGACTATGGAAATAATGTGGTCTATCAGGACAATAGTGTTTACGTCAATAATCAGGATATGGGCACCGCAGAGCAATACACGCAACAAGCCAGCCAGTTGGCATCTGCCGGCGCATCAGCTGATGTCAGCGATGAGAAAAACTGGATGCCATTGGGTGTGTTTGCCCTTTCCGAAAGTGGACAGACATCGTCTGATTCCAGCGTAGAACTTGCAGTCAACGCGCAGGGGATCATCCGGGGAAATTATACCGATACGAAAACCAACAAGACTCAGCAGTTACAAGGATCTGTCGATAAGAAGACGCAACGTGCTGCCTGGACCGTTGGCGATGATCAAAAAACGGTGTATGACACGGGGATCTATAACCTGACGAAAGATGAAGCACCGTTGTTGGTGCACATCGGGAAAGATGAGACCCAGCAGTGGCTCATGGTCAGGTTAAACCAGAAAGACAAGGACAAAAATGCGGCTGCGAGTGAATAATTCTTTGCTGCACAAATCTGAATTTGAATGCTGAAGTGACAGAGTTGGCTTTAACGGGCCAACTCTGTTTTTTTGATATCGCAAACAGACGCACTATTCTTTTAGCGGCGGCAGGTAATCGATTCGGTAATCTTTGGGGAAGGGGAAGACAAAGTTTTCTTGTGCCCAGGTGTCCCATTTTTGAGCCAGTGGAGCAACCAGGTCAGGACGCTGTTGAGCCAGATTATGAAGCTCGGTGCGGTCCTGTGAAATGTCGTAAAGTTCCCAGGGTTCTCCCCGAATCGCCGAAAGTTTCCAGCGTCCCTCCCGGATCGCCCGGTTTCCCTGATGCTCAAAATACAGAGTGCGCTCCTCCTGCTTTTTACCTTTGACCAGGGGAATCAGGCTTTGCCCGGGAAGAGGTAGAGTCGAATCACCGTCCCATTGGCTTGGGTATTTCACCTGAGATGCCTCCAGCAGGGTGGGGACAATGTCAATAATGTGGGCTGGTGTCGCGATGATTGTTCCCGCTTGTTGCACCTGCGCGGGCCAGTGGACAATGCCCGGTGAAGCGATGCCGCCTTCGTGATTAAAATGTTTGTAGAGTCTCCACGGCGTATTGGAGGCGTTCGCCCAGCCAGAGCCGACGCTATGATGTGTGTCCGGGCCTCCCATTTTGTCGAGTTGTTCGCCCCAGTACAGCGTATTATTGCGGCTGGATTTGATATCAAATCCGTGCGGGTCCCACTCGGCACAGGCACCATTGTCCGATGTGAAAATAATCAGCGTGTTTTCCAGTTCCTTGTTTTGACGCAGGCTGGTTAAGACGCGGCCGATATTTCGGTCCATGCGATCCACCATCGCGGCGAAGATGGCCATGCGTCGTGCCAGATCACCGCGGCGATCTGTGGGCAATGAATCCCAGGCCGGATTCAGACGTGCCTCCGACTCACCCCAATCCCAATAGCGGGACCGGGGAGAGAGCTTTGTATCTCCCGGAACGATTCCCAATTGTTTCATCCGGGTCAGACGTTGTTCTCGAATTTTGTCCCAGCCAATACGATAGTGGTCGGCATATTTGAGGATATCTTCTTTGGGAGCATGTAACGGGAAATGAGGGGCATTATAAGCGAGGTACAAAAACCAGGGTTGATCGGGGTTGCGTCTGCCCATTCGCATAAAGTCAATCGCATAATCGGTGACTGCATCCGTGCCATAAAATTCTCCCTTGGGATAGGTATGCGTGCTTCGTGATGCGGGGAGCCTTGTAAAATGATTTACGTCCCAGAACGTTTTGGCGCTGACCAGGGTGCCATAAAATTCTTCAAAGCCGAGTTTGGTCGGGTCTTCTGTCCCCAGATGCCATTTGCCGGCAAGAAATGTTCGATAACCTCCTTGTTGCAGGATCTGCGCGATCGTAATCGCTTCGTCAGCAATGTGTCCCTGATATCCGCGCTGGTTGAGATTTCTCGTCATATGCCCCAGCCCAATCCGATGTGGATATTGGCCCGTCATCAACGAACCGCGCGAAGGACAGCAGCGCCCGGTGTTATAGAGTTGTGTTAATCGAACGCCTTTCGCCGCCAGAGAATCCAGCTGGGGTGTTTCAATCTCGCCGCCAAAACATCCCAGGTCACTAAAGCCTAAATCATCGGCGACGATCAATAAAATGTTGGGGCGCCGTGGTGGTGGCTCTGCGGTCCATGATCGATCCAGGCAACAGGCAAAACTGAGCATCACGACAATCGATCTGAACAAAAATCTACAAAAGTGAGATGGCGCTGGATGA
>NZ_CALFPF010000614.1 GCF_937919775.1 uncultured Gimesia sp. | reverse complement strand
ACTTAATTAGCCCTCATTGTTCACATATTTGAAAATATAAACCAGCCGATTATTGAATTTTTCTCAAGATCCGTCAGATTTCAACTCCCAGCCGAACCAATTGTATACGTCCCAATCTTTCAAACGACAGCCCCCAGATCCATCGAAAACAAGCATTGTTAACCAGTGAGCTGCACTAACATTCCATCGAATTCGATTGAGAAACTGATCTCAAAGTCCCAGAATCTCTTTGAAAATCTGATTCTAAGCTGTCATGATGAAGGTCCTGAACACATTAGATTCAGACAGTATCACTGTTTGGAATGCTTGGAAATAGTTCACTCTCTCAATCATTCAACTCGGACTGAGGAAGAAGCACTAGATGAATCGAAACATAACAAAGTTTCTGTTACTCATCCCTGTTTTCTCTGTTCTGCTGCAGGGCCCCTTCAGCCTGAATGCGCAGGAGCACAAACAGCCGGTCTCTTCTGCTGCCAGTTCCTGTCTAGAAAAACTGAAAGCCCGTAAAGGGCTCTGTGTCGTGCTGGGGTTACCGGAATCCAATCAGGCGTCCTTTGTCGTCGAACTGATCCAGAATAGCGATTTACAAATTTACTTTCAGTCGGAATCTCTTGAAGAAGTCGATCAGGTTCGTCATCTGGCCGATCAGGCAGGGTTCCTGGGACAACGTATTTTTGCCGATCAGGGAAAGAGCAGCGCTATTGCGCTCGCCAGTAATCTGGCCGATGTGATTTTTGTACAAAATACGGCTGGTCAACTGGAATCTCAGGAGGAGCTATTGCGGGTTTTACGACCTCAGGGTACGGCATTTTTTTCCGACTTTGCAGTGACAAAACCGATTCCAGCGGGAAATGATTACTGGGACCATCCCTATCACCGCCCGGATAACAATCCTCAATCGACCGACCAAAATGCACGGTCTCCGTATCGTACTCAGTTCCTGGCAGATCCCAAATTCTCGCCGATGCCGGAAGTTTCTGTAGCAGCGGGAGGCAAAGTTTTCAAAGCGTTCGGTCACATTGCACATAAAGAAAATCAGAACGCGATCTTGAACACTTTAATGTGTATCAATGCTTACAACGGAACGATTCTCTGGAAACGGAAACTGCCGGAAGGCTTCATGATTCACCGCAACACCATGATCGGCACTGAAGATGCCCTTTTGATGGCGGATAATGAATCCTGTAAAATTATCGACAGTGAAACAGGTCACATCCGAGACGAAATTGTCATTGATGAAAAGCTCGCTGACGGCCCCGTCTGGAAATGGATGGGGATGCAAAACGGGACTCTTTATGCACTGATCGGAAATAAAGAAATCCAGGTTGATACCCAAAAATCGGCAAGAAGGGGCCTGGGACACTGGCCTTGGGCGATGTGGAAAGGTCACGATTACTCTGACCCCCAGAACGCCTTTGGGTACGGCCGCACCTTTGTTGCGATTAACCCTGCCGATAAAAAAGTCCTCTGGCATTTTCGCGAACAGGACTTTATCGACAGTCGCGGCGTCTGTATGAAAAACGACCGTATTTTCTATTACTGCCCTGACAAATTTCTGGCCGCTCTGAATATCGAAAATGGAAAACAGGTCTGGAAAAATGCTGACAAAAAATTACTCACCTCGATCGGTTCCAATCAAAAAGCACAACATTACGTGACCGGTTATGCCACCACAGCCTACATGAAGTGCAGCGACGACTACCTGTTTTTTGCAGGACCTCAGCGTTTGCATCTGGTCACGGCTTCCGCCTCTGATGGATATATGCTGTGGGAGAAAGAACATGGAAATCTGCAACTGGTTTTGCGCAAAGACGGCATTTATGCCGCTGGCCCCAAAGAGACCGGCATGAAACTGGATTATGCCACCGGAGAAAAGATCGCTTCACTCCCCACCCGCAGGGCCTGTACCCGTGCCACAGGAAGTGTCGACAGCATCTTTTTCCGTACGACAGGAGGAACAGTTCGGCTGGAAACGGAATCGCATACCGCCCAACACATTGCCCCCATGCGGCCTCCCTGTCAGGATGGGGTCATTGTTTCCAATGGACTCTTATACTGGGGCCCCTGGATGTGCGGTTGTGAGCTGTCGCTTTACGGACATATCTGCCTGGGACCTGAAAAGAATTCCGCTTCGCCGACGGCACAGACTCCCCCTCGACGCGTCACCTATGCGAGTGACCTGTCGAAAGTCGAACCGCTACCGGTCCACACGGATGACTGGCCGACTTTTCGCGGTGACAATCGGCAATCTTCCACGACGAAAGTCTCTGTTCCTGCGAAAACAAAACTCGTCTGGACAACACAGGTCACACAGTCCTCACTGCCGACGGCTCCTGTCATTGCAGGAAATATGATTTTTGTTGGCGACCGGAATGGCGTCGTGTCTGCATTCGATCTGCAAGGAAAACAGGTCTGGAAACAATATACCGGAGCCGCAATCTTTTATCCGCCGACGGTCGATAATCACCGCCTGTTTGTTGGCTCAGCAGACGGACGTGTTTATGCCTATGAAGCGAAAACCGGAAAACCACTTTGGTCGTTCCGCGTCGCCCCCACTCAACGCTGGATGCCCGTTTATGGTAAATTGATCTCGACCTGGCCCGTCGCAGGGGGGGTAGTCGTGCAAGATGAGACGGTTTATGCTGCCGCAGGCATTGCTCATTTCGATGGAACCCATATCGTGGCCTTGAATCCGATAACCGGAGAATTGAAACAGGAAAATAATTCCTCGGGAAACTTATCGGAGACCGTCAGTAGCGGGATCAGTCTGCAGGGAAGCTTATATATTGATGAAAACGAACTCCGGTTCCTTGCAGGAGGCGTTTATGAAATCGCCCGTTATAACCTGCAGACCTTAAAATGCCTGAATACTCCCAGTACAGAGGTAACATCACAGTATCGCACTGCCTTCTATCCCTATTACCCGGACTATGGAAAATATCTCTCGATTGAACACACACTGGCTGACCGGCGGGAACTGGTGCATGACGCCAGTTATGAGGGCAGTGTGTTTACCAATCTGACATTGAAGGAAGCGTTACCCGCCAGTGCACCGAAAGAGAAAAAAGAAGTGGCCCGCTGGTTAAATATGCGTGCCAGACGTACCGGCGAAGCATTTAAACGCAAAAATATCTGGGAAGACCAGAAACAGCGTCGCTTTACCAGTTTCATTGTCTCTCCTGAAACTCTCATAGCAGCCGGTCATCCGGATCTGGAACCAGAACAGCCCTTTCTGACGGCAATCAAGATAGATGACGGAACAGACCTCTGGACTCACCCACTCGCCGCGCTGGCAGTGCAGGGGGGAACCGCCATCGATTCAGAAGGAAGAGTCATTGTTTCACTGGAAAATGGACAGCTTTGTTGTTTCAGCAGAGAATAATCCTGAAGAGCCGTAATCCATCACCGTTGCCTTTCTGCCGGGCTCCAAATTGGTTACGTTGTGTAAATCGACATGACCTCTTTCTAGTTCCAGCTGAAATTTCATTCGCATGACAACTTCGATCCAGCTTTATCTTTCCGAAAATCATCACGAATCACCTGAGAGCCTGACCGATCTTGCCAACCTTCATCGCAATGAACTCATTTCGCTCTTTGACGAAACCACTTCTGAATATGTAGGTTTTGTCGACCGACAACTTCTGGCAGACCCGATAGAACTCAATCAGTTGCATGACCTTGAATTGAATGCGGACCAGGCCGGAATCTGGCTGCTGCCTTTCAGAGATTCAGAACCACTGATCACTTCACTGGAGAGTCTGCCTCCGGTCGCAGCAGCGCTGGCGATGAATCCTTTGCAGCATGCAATAGTGTTGTTATCAAAGTCAGCTTTTTTGAGCCTGCAGGAAATTCCGGATTCGGAAGAACTTCTCTGGCATGCCTTAATCCTTCTGACTCAAGCAGGCCTGAAATGTGAGCTGATTGATTCAAGCCCGCTCACTCGTTCCGGCAAAGCAAAACAACCGTTTCCTGAACTGGCCCCGAACCATCCTGGTCCTGAACGTGACTGGCTGCTGCATTTACTGAGGGCCTATCATCCGGCTCAGGATTTGCCCTTCATTTCGTCTCCCTCGGACGCGACAGCCTTGAAAGCGGGGTTATTCTGCATCCATGATTATCTGGAGGAAAGTCATCAACTCTCGCAATCAGTAGAGCATCAGGGCTTACATCACGCGGGTGACTATTGGCACCATATTATGCACCGTCGCGAACCGGATTACTCCAACGCCAAATACTGGAGCAGGGCCGTCGGTTATCATCCCCTGCATGATATTTTACCGAATGCAGTACAGCCATTATTTGACGAGTCTCAGAGCAAGACCGTTTTGAACTGGAAAAACCGGTTGTTACAGAATAACCGCTGGTCACTGAATGCCTTTGTCGACTGCTGTGCGGAATGTGAATCAAGCCAGGATCAAGAATTGAACGGGTTGGCCCGAAAGATTCAATGGACGGAAATGCAACTCCTGCTTCAGAAAACATCCCTTGATGCAGCAAGAGGTTAAGTCGAATCTGCTTTTCTCGCGTCCCACGAGTCTCAAAACCGGATTTTTACAAATATTGCTGTTTAGAATACCAAATCGCCTGAATTGCACCGTTAAATTCTGTTGACAGCCGCGTTTGCGCGGTTATGATTTAAGTACTTACCGCTCAATCCTCCTGCGACTCCTGCGGGCAAACCGA
>NZ_CALFPF010000613.1 GCF_937919775.1 uncultured Gimesia sp. | reverse complement strand
TTTAATTGAACGAGTACAACGCCGCCTGGCATTTGCTTTATGGGGGCGCAAGCTGTTTGTGTCATTTGCTGCCATGACGACGCTCTATCTGGCTGCACTGCTTTTCAGTCGATTCTCTGGATATTTAAGAGACTGGTTTTCCCTGGAATCTGTCGGCATCGTTTTCGTGGGGACATTACTGCTGTCCGGTCTGCTGTTTCGCAAACCAGGCAAGGCGCAGGCCGCGCGACTGATTGATCAGAAGCAAGGAACTAAAGATCTGTTTTTGACCGTCACCATGCTGGAAAATGCCGTGGGAAATTATAAACCCCTGGTTGCTTTGGATGCGGAAAAGAAGGCAGGAACGATCAAGCCTGCTGATGTCGTCGGATTTAAATGGGGGCAACGACTGGCTGTTTCCTGTGGCGGATTACTCGTGCTGTTTATCGTTTTACAATATACACCACAGTTTGATCCCTTTGGCAAAGTCCAGGCGGCCGAAATCGAACAGGAAAAAACGAAAGAATTCGAAAGTGCAAAAAAAGCGACCAAAGCCCGTTTGGCCGAACTCAAAAATAAGGACACGGGCGAAAACGACGAAGAATCAAAAGATGTAAAAATGGCAGTCGAAAACCTGAAATCAGACTTTCGGAAAATGACGCCCGGGAAAAAACAGGAAAACACAAAAACGCTTGCCGGTCATCAAAAATCGCTGGGTGGTAAATGGCGCAAAATTGCTGAAGAGAACATGAAAAGTCTGATGATGAAAACCGATCAGGCGCAGAAGTTTGGGGGAATGTCGAAAAATGACGGAATGCAGAAATGGAACAAAGAACTGCAGGAAGGTTCTACTCAATCCCTCACTAAAGAAATGGATGAATTAAAGGAAAAACTGGAGCGTTTAATGAAAGAAACGGATCCGGTGAAACGCGAGCAATTGAAAAGTGAAATCCAGAAAAAGCTCAGCGAAATGGAATCATTTGCGCGCGAACAGACCAACTCCAAGGCAATGGCTGCTGCACTGAAACGGGCAATGCAACAAATGCAGATGGCCCAGTCGAAAGGTCTCAGCCCGGACGAAGCTTTTAAAGAAGCAATGGAATCTGTTGATCTCGCTAAGCTGGAATTGAAGGAAATTGCTCAGTCCGCCAAAGACATGAAGAAACTTGAAGAAGCTCTCAAAGTGTTGCAGATGGCAAAAAAAGTAAATGATAAATCAGGACTGGATGGGGAAGCTTGTGAAAATTGTCTGACTCTCGAAGACTATGAAGCGCTTTATGCTCAGCTGATGGGGGATATGGCAGGCGAGGGAACTGGTGGCGAAGGGCAGGGAAGTGGAGGAAAAGTGGACGAAGACAATACCGTTGATACGGGGTTTAAAACAGAAAAATCGAAATCGGCAATCACTGCCGGTAAAGTTCTGCTTTCCTTCAAGACCAAAGGGCTCAGCGATCGGGGAGAGGCTCAAAAAGAGTACAATAAATTAGTCACCGATCTCAAACAGGGTATGAGCGAAGCAATCATGCAAGAGCAGATTCCCCCTGGCTATCACGAGGGAATCAAAAAGTATTTCAATTCATTAGAGAAACAGCCTGAAGAAAAATCATCCAAGAAATGAATCAAACTCCAAAGGGTCGGCTTTTTTCCGGATGGTTCATGCTGGCAATTGTAGAATTCATTGTCATCCTAGCCATCGGATTGGTCTTTTATTATCAGAAACAAAATGAAGCGATCATTGTCTATTGCGCTCATGATGCGATCTTTTCTGAAGAAATATTGAACGCGTTTGAGCAGAAGACGGGGATCAAAGTCGAGCCTCGCTTCGATACGGAAGCCACAAAATCGTTGGGGCTGACCAATTTGATTATCCGGGAGAAAGAACATCCTCGTTGTGATGTTTTCTGGAATAATCAGACACTGGGAACTGTTGCCTTAAAAGAGCAGGGATTACTGGAAGCCTATCAAGGCGATGGTTATCAGAGAATTCCTGAGAAATTTAAAGATCCGGACGGATATTGGACCGGTTTTGCTGCAAGACTGCGAGTTTATATTTCCAATACCGAACAATTAAGTGCTTCAAAAGAGAGTATCGAACAGAAATTAGCGGGGCCTCTGAATGAGGTTGCGATTGCCAAGCCGCTGTATGGCACAACTTTGACTCATTACACAGTACTCTGTGATGCCTGGGGTCTGGAAGGATTGAAACAGTGGCATCAATCTCTGCAGGAAAGAGGAATCCAGGAAACCTCAGGAAATGCCAGTGTGAAAAACCTGGTGGCAAGCGGGGCCTGCGTTTTGGGTTTCACCGATACCGATGACTATTTTGTGGCCGTCGATGAAAAACAGCCGGTTGCCGCATTACCGATTACCGTGAACGAACAGGTGATATTGATTCCGAACAGTGTTGCCATTATTAAGGGAACGAAAAAACGAAAACAAGCGGAACTCTTAATCGATTATCTGCTTTCTGCAGAAGTCGAACTGAAATTAGCGAAGTCTCAGTCGCGCCAAATTCCTTTGGGTGATGTGAACTGGGAACAGGTCCCTGAAGAAGTAAGCAAGTTTAGAATTTATATTGAGAAAGCCTATCCTTTAACAAATTTAGTGAAACAGCGAGAAATTACTTTAGCCTGGCTCAAATCGGAGTACTTGAAATGAGCCTGGCCACAATTTGTGGCGTGACTGTGTTACGCAGTCTGGTCATTTCGATGATCGGCGTTTTCCTCTCGCGACATTTGTCACAGCGAATTGACACTGGATATTCAAAACGTTCGTTTACGTTGTTTTTACTGATTTTATCCCCCTTTCTGGTGCCTGAACTGATAGTCGGTTATGCCTGGTCTCTGATCTCTTTGAAACTGGTGCATTATCCTTTTTTCATCGAACTGATTTATGCGAGTCTCGTTTTACTGAAAGTTGTCCCAGTGGGAATCGTCTGCTTTCATTTTTCTGCTCCCCCTGTCATTTCTCCAGAGGCCGATTTTATCCAAAAATCAATGCGTGCTACTTCAGCTAGCATTTCCGGAATGAAATCGCGGTGGAGTTTCTTGCTGTGGAAGACCATGCAGCGGACGATTCCAGTCTGGACGCTGTTATTTCTGTTGTCATTTCAGGAATTTGAGATGGCTTCGTTAATTTATCGCGATTCCTGGACTGTGTGGATCTTTGACGCACAGGCAGGAGGCGTTCCGATAACTCAAACAATTTCATTTCTGACGGGGCCTTTGATCATCGAGTTGCTGATCATTAGCGGTGTCCTGTTTTTATTCAGTCGTCTCCCGCATCCTCCCCGGTTGAATCCACCATCGAACGTTAAAAAGCAGTCTCTCATTGCTTCAGTACTGTCATGGAGTTATCTATTAATCGCATTTTTCGCTGTGGTGGTCATCCCGTTCAGCCTTACCGGATGGGGCGGCGTGCTTTCACTCGGCAGCTTATTTCAAAATCAATTACAATTGGCGGGCATCTTGAGTGAATGTGCCTGGGGGCTGTTGTATGGTATTACTGCGGGGATCGCGGCCTGGGGGCTGGCTTCCTTCTTCTTTTCGAAAAATCAGTCCCGAATCCTGAAAGTGACCGGGTTTTTGTGCTGTCTGCCGGGGCTTTGCGGCTCGCTGACTCTTGCGCTCATCATGGCAACCTTGTTCTTAGCGGAATACAGTCGTTGGTTGTATGACACGCCATTGGCTCTATTTATCGCGTTAGTATTCTATCTTTTTCCCAGAGCTGTTTTTCTAAAACTGATCTTTATCGCACAGTGGCAAAACGATTCACTCTTTTTGGCTCAATTATTAAGTCAATCGAAAAATCATCATCAGGCGATCAAGGGGGGACGGCTTCGCTGGGCCGTCTATGGGAACATGCAGTATTGGGCTGTTGTGATTCTCGCATTCTGGTCCTACTGGGATGTGATAATCAGTTCAATTCTGGCTCCCAATCATACGATGAGTTCTGCTGTCCGATTGTACGGGCTGATGCACTACGGCCAGAATTCGATTCTGTCTGCAATGACCTTTCTCAGTCTGTTCATTCCTGTTTTTGTCAGTATTCTGCTGTTACCAGTTGTCAAATATTTGTGGATTACCGTTTCAGACCGTTTCAACATGAATCAGACCGTGTAAATACTATGGCTGTCGCAACTCAACTCTCTGAATCTTATTTATGGTCTCTGAAGCAGGTCAGTTTGAACTGCTCGTCCGGAGTCCGTTTAGCAGAGGTCAATCTTGAGATCCCGCAAGGTTTCACTGCCATCATGGGCTACTCCGGTGCGGGCAAAACATCGTTGCTGAATCTGCTCGTCAATTTTGAATCTCCCGATCTGGGAACCGTTACCCGCATCGGTCAGCAATTCGCGTCGGAGCCTGTGCTGGAACTGTTTTGGGTACCACATTCTCTCGGACTATGGCCCCAATATACCGTTCAAGACCACCTGACTCTGGTTCACCCCCAACTTGAGACACAACAGGAACACATCGATGACCTGCTGAGAGCATTTCGTTTGACAGCGGTGCGCGATCAATATCCAGCTCAATTGTCTCAAGGAGAGGCTTCCCGTTTAGCGATTGCCCGCGCTCTTGCCAGCCAGGCAAAAGTCCTCGTCATGGATGAACCTCTCGTGCATGTCGACCAGGCACACTGGCCACTGTATTGGCAAACGATTCGTCGACACTGCCAGAAAAATAACACATCGATCGTTTTTTCGACACACCTGCCTGAACTTGTCTTACGGGAAGCCCAGCATGTCATCTGCCTCGATGAAGGCAAGGTAGTCTACGCGGGGGACGTTGATGATTTGTATTATGCGCCTCCTTCATACCAGATTGGCACATTTCTGGGCTCTTTAAATGATCTTTCTATGATAAGCGATCATGCCGGCCTGAAAATAAATCGTCATGAAGCAAGTCTGGTTCGTCCTGAGCAATTGATCGTCGAAAAGGATCAACACGGTTTGTGGGAGGTGCAACAGTCTGCCTTCAGCGGTTCAATTGAAGAAGTGGAAACGATTCACCAGCAAACGAAAACAGAGCAGACTTTTTACCACCGGCCTGCACGCGCAGAGTTGCAAAAGGGTGATCGTGTTTCAGTGCGGTTGTTGATGTTACTGCTTTGTCTGTTTATCGGTTTTGGTTGCGATTCTGATTCCGCTCCGAAGCTCAATTTCTCTGAAATCAAACAATGGTCCGTTCCCTCCGAAGGGATCAAGATTCCTGCACCGCGCAGCGTCAATGTGGGACCAAATGATGATCTGTATGTGCTTGACAATGCCGGGCGGGTTTTGGTTTATAATTCCAGCAATGAACTCATCAGGCAATGGAAGATGCCTGAGTATGATGTGGGAAAGCCGGAAGGAGTATGTTTTCTAAGAAATGGTCAGATTGCCGTCGCAGATACGCACTACCATCGCGTTGTCTTTTTTGATGAACAGGGAAATGTTCAGAAAATGCTGGGGGAATATGGTGAGGGTCCTTCACAATTTATTTATCCTGTTTCTGTGGTGCAAGACCCTGCTGGTAATATTTACGTTTGTGAATACGGAAATAATGACCGCGTCCAGAAATTTTCCGAAGAGGGCGAGTATTTACTGGAATTTGGAAAAGTGGGTACTGCCCCTGGTGAATTCCAGAGACCTGCCGGAATGCTCTGGCATAAAGGAAAGATTTATGTCTCTGATGCGATTAATAATCGCATCCAGGTATTTTCTGATGATGGTACATTTTTAGAAATATTAGGAACGAAAACTGGTGGTATACCACTCTATTACCCTTATGACATTGCCATCGATCGTGTTAATGAAGAGTTATACATTGTTGAATATGGAGCAGGTCGCGTCACCAAGACAAACCTGGAAGGCAGGGTACTAGGCAGATTCGGGAAGACAGGGACAAATCAAGGAGAATTCATCACTCCCTGGGGACTTACAGTAAATTCAAAAGAAGAACTATTCGTAGCTGACACTGGCAATCGTTTAATCGTAAAATTGATACCATGAAAATCAAAGACCTGTATTATCAATTAGTTCCTCAACCACGCACCGCCGTGACTTGGAAGCGCGCACTGTCTTTGATCGTATTTCTGGTCTTTTATACTATCGTCTGTTTCAGCCTTGAGTATTCTGGTGTCTTGCTGTTTGCCCGTCCCTGGGCATTTGGATTGATCCTGTTTTCAATCTGGGTCTGGTGGCTCTCGGTTGCCGGTTTTGGTGGATTGAGTAAAGGCAGAGGTTTAGCCGCATTGATTTCGCGTCTGCTGATGCTGGGGCTCTTCGTCATGCTGATTGCAGAACCGCGTTCCGTTCGTGTGCGAGATGTAATCTCAGTCGTGTATGCCGTGGATCTTTCGGATTCGATTGGTGAATCCTCGGTTGATGCTGCACTGGAATTTGTAACCAAAACGGTCACTGAAAAGCCACAGACCGATGAAGCAGGACTGGTCGTCTTCGGACGTAATTCTGCGGTGGAACTCCCGCCGCGCGTCTCATTTCCTTTCGAAGCCCTGAACTCGCGCATCGACCGCGATGCGACGAATCTGCAGCAGACGCTTTCTCTGGCAGCCGCCATGCTGCCGGAAGAAAACCGGGGGAGGATTGTATTAATCAGTGATGGGACGGAAACGGAAGGTTCCATCTCGCAAATCCTGGAAGAGCTGAAGTCCCGCGATATTGCCGTCGATGTTCTCCCCATTCAATATGAATACGACAAAGAGGTCTGGCTGGAAAGTCTGGAACTGCCGCGTTTCGTAAAACTGGGCGAAAACTATGAAGCGGCTGTGGTGTTATCATCCTTAAAAGATGGTTCTGGAAAACTGGTACTACGGGAAAACGGAGAACCGATTTATGAGGAACAGGTTTCTTTCAAAGCAGGAAAAAATCGTTTTGTCGTGCCGATCTATTTGCGAGCGGCAGGTTACTACGAATATTCGGCGACTATTGAAACCAAGCGAAATGAAGATCAAATTCGTGAAAATAACACCGTCTTAAACTACCTCTTTGTTGAGGGGGAAGGCAAGGTCCTGGTCGTTACGAATCCTGCAGGAGACGAACGAGACTGGCAATCACTGGTCAAGGCGATTCGCGAAGGAGAACGAAATGTTGAAACCATTTCCGCATACGAATTTCCCAGTGACTCATTGTCTTTGATGCCTTATGACGCCATTCTGTTTGTGAATGTTCCCGCTGATGCTTTTAATGTCATTCAATTAAAAGCCGTACATGATGCCGTTTTTAATCAGGGCATCGGCTTCATGATGGTGGGAGGCGAGAACAGCTATGGACCGGGAGGATATCACCGGACCCTGATCGAAGATGCGTTGCCAGTCACCATGGATATCACCAAAAAGAAAGTACTGCCGAAAGGTGCGCTCGCCATTATCCTGCATACCTGTGAATTTCCTGAAGGCAATACCTGGGGAAAACGCATCACAAAACAGGCGGTCAAAGTTCTCGGAGCACAGGATGAAGTGGGCGTTTTGATCTTTGATTTCATGGGGGGAGAAAAATGGCTCTTCGAGCTGACTCCTGCCGGCGATTATGAAAAAATGGTGCCTAAGATAAATGGTGCCCAGATCGGCGACATGCCGAGTTTTGCCAACACCATGGAATTGGGTCTGGCTGGTTTAATCAAAAGCGACGCTGCGACAAAACATATGATTATCATTTCAGACGGCGATCCACAGCCTCCGTCTCCTGCGTTGATCAAGCGTTTTCAGGATAACAAAGTCAGTGTGTCGATGGTGGCGATCTTTCCGCATGGGGGGCGCGATATTTCGACAATGCGTGGAATCGCAGGCGCAACAGGAGGACGCTATTATTTTCCTTCAAACCCCAATCAGTTACCGTCGATTTTTATCAAGGAATCAAAAACACTCAAACGGAGTATGATCCAAAACGAAACAATTACTCCTGAGGTGGGAATGATTTCACCGGTTCTCAAAGGTGTTGAAGCAATTCCTCCTTTGCATGGTTATGTATTAACCACTCTCAAATCCAGAGCAGAAGGAGTCT
The DNA here is from genome assembly GCF_937919775.1 of uncultured Gimesia sp. Classification (GTDB taxonomy): domain Bacteria; phylum Planctomycetota; class Planctomycetia; order Planctomycetales; family Planctomycetaceae; genus Gimesia. Next base: position 1,128 of record NZ_CALFPF010000613.1, on the reverse strand, counting down.
TAAATGCTCCAGAGAAAAAAGAGGCAGAAGGTGACATAGATCCGGTGCTGGCCTTCTGGCGATATGGACTGGGAACCACTGCCGCTTTTACTTCTGACTTATCCCCGAACTGGGGGGCCGACTGGGTGAACTGGGATCATTACCAGGCGTTTATCAAGCAGTTGATGATCAAAATCTCTCGCGTGCAGAAACAGGCCCAGCTGAAAATGTGGAGTCATACGACTGGCAACAACGCGACGATTATGGTTGAAGATTTTCATCCGGAAGAATCGTTTCTCAACGTTGCAGCGCGAATCTCAGGACCTCACGACCGGGAAGAAACGGTCGTGCTCAAGCAGGTAAGCCCCCGCAGGTATCAGGCTTCGATTCCTTTATGGGGGAAAGGCCGCTACCAGGTGATGGCGGTTGGAAAATCAGGAGACCGGGAAGATCATACGAATGGTGGATTTATCGTCCCCTATTCCCCGGAATTCCTCCGCTTTCGTTCGAATCCGATTGTGCTGGAAGAAATTGCTGAAAGAACGGGGGGGCAAAGACTGAATCCGGAAAATGCAGCGGAAGTAATTTATGGTCGTCGCGATCCCAAACAGAGTTCAAATCCTGTGTTTGACTGGCTGTTGATTGCCTTGGCCATCTTAGTGCCGCTGGATGTGGGTATCAGACGGGTCCAACTGGACTGGTATGTGATTAAAGGCTGGTTCGGTTTCAGTTCCGAACAGAAAAGCAGTACGGCAACGATGGGGGCTTTATTGCAGCGGAAACAAGATGTGGGTGACGAATTGGAATTGCGCAAAGGCGATGTAACTACGACGGCCAGTCAGTTGAATTCGCAGTCAACGATCGCGAAACTCCAGGAAGAAAAACGGCAGTCTTCACGACAATCTCAACCAGAGAATACTGCGAAAAAAGGATTGGAGAAGGAAACTAAACCCTCCCCCAAAACACCACCAACCGACTCGGGAGAGAACCAAAGCACGACCGGTCGATTGCTGGATCTCAAACGAAAACGACAAACTGACGACGAAAAATAAACTGATTTTTTATTCTGCGGAGATCACAATATGAACCATCCAGAAACAACGGAAGAGCCAATTGTATTGCAGGCTGAGGCCGACCATTTCAAGCGGA
>NZ_CALFPF010000612.1 GCF_937919775.1 uncultured Gimesia sp. | reverse complement strand
TACCTGTAAAACAGGTCCAACAGTGCTCGTATCCAAGATACTAGGAACCTTAAATATAAGGATCCTGACACCTTTTTACACACCCGTGCTACTGATCGGCTTGTCTCTTAGTGCTTAACAGCTTCGGTTGAGATCGCGGTTTTCAGTGCGGGATGTTCATCTGCGTGGGGGCGGTGATATCGGGTAGGATTTGCCTGGTGAGAGAGTTTGTTTTTTGAGGTCGGGGCGCTGATTCCAAAACGGTGGCTCGCGCCATTCCGCTCACCGCAGGTACGTTTTGTGGTGGTACATCGATGGCGTGGTGAGCAATCCGATTTCGGTTTCCACTCGGAATGTCTGTTTTGTCAGGGATAATGTGATGTTGATTCGCATGTGTTTTCTGAGATTTACTGCTCGCTGTGTTTATCCTGAATTGGTTTCGCGCCTGCCCGTTGGTTTGTGTTGTTGGGAGAATTTTACTGTGCGATTGATTGTGGACTATTTTCTGGATGTGCGTGGGGCAGTCAAGGGGACGCGACATGATTTGGTTGGCGAGGGAGTGCAGATGTGTGTTGGGGCTGTGGTGGGTCTGGTTGGCAGGGGGGCGGCTATGTGGTGGCGTGTGGCGACGCGCACAACTTTTCGAGGCTGGTTTAAGTCAAATCTGGCTGAAACGAGGGCCTTTTATAATGCTGATTTTTTCAGTGGTTCCCGTTCTTCAGCTGAACCTGTAATGCTCACGCGCGCGACACACAGCAGAGAGCAGATCATGGCGAACGTCAGGCTGGCGTCAAGGGGATTTTTTTCAGTTTACACTCAATCTGGTCAGGTGAAATTAAGGAATCAGAGCAGCGTGTCAAGTTCGAACATACTCGCAGACTGGCAGCGGGGGCACAGAATCAGAAATGGATACAGGGCCGGAACTGATCACTTTGACAAGAGTTCCGGAGACATCTTAAGCTGAAGGACAGGCAGGGGCTATTTTTTGAGAATTTGTGGAGATATTTCAGATTCGTGCGTAAAAATGCGCTCTTTCGTTTCCTATATAAGCAGGAATATTTCATCCATTTGAAAGACATCGATGTCGACTGAGACAGATTCAAAATCTGACGTGGCAAGACTGCTAACGCAGTATCAACGGGCATTGTACGTTTATATTTATGCGTGTGTACGCAACGCCACTGACGCAGACGATATTTTTCAGGAAGTTTCGATTGCGGTCGTCGAGTCCTTTTCTCAACTCGATTCGGAAGACGGGTTCTTTCCCTGGGCACGCGAAATCGCGTATCGTCGGGTGTTAGCCCATCACCGTACATCAAACAGAGAAAAACCAGTGAATCCACAAGTCATCACAGCGCTGGCGGAAGCCGTTGAGCGGGTTGAAAACCAGCAGTCCTTATCGACTCGCCGGGATAAGCTCATGGAGTGTCTGGAGCGTCTGCCCTCTCTGAGCCGCGAACTGATTGCCCGGTGCTATAACAATTCGGGAGAAAGTGTCGGGGTTGTCGCCGAACAGATTGGGCAGAAGGTGACTTCGGTTTATGCCCGCGTGCATCGGATTCGGGCGATTCTGCGTGACTGCATTGCACAACGTCTGCAGGAGGAGTCAGGAGAATGAAAGACTGGGACGACGATCGTTTGTTGCAGGCTTACCTGGACCGGACCCTTTCACCAGGAGAGACGTTTCAGCTGGAACAGCGATTCTGCCAGGAACCTGAACTCGCAGAACGAATGATACTGTTCGCCAGCGATGACGCGGTGCTCTCGGAATGGGTGGCGCATCAGGAACAGGATTTGGGAGAGTTGCTGTCACAGGATGAGTCTCCGTCAACGATTCAGGAAAATGCCCCCGATTTTGGTTTAAGACGACGGCTGATTGTGCCTGCGTTCCTGTCTGGTTGTGGGCTGCTGCTGGCGATGGGATTGTTCTACATTGTGCCGCAGTTTCAAACTCCTGTTCTGGAAGCAGTGGTCTTCAGTTCCGGCGAACGGGTTCAAAACCATATTAAACAGACACTGGCAGAGGGATCAGCGGAATTACATTTTCCAACCGGTGCCAGGGTGCTGATCTCGGCGCCGGCTGCTTATGAAGTCACCGGGAATAATTCGATTCATCTGCAGCAGGGAAAATTCATTGCCAATGTTCCCAGTACGGGGATCGGATTTCAGGTCGATACACCTCACGGGCGCGTGATTGATCTGGGGACCCTGTTTTCGGTTCAGACCGCTGATGCCGAGGATACCCGGGTGCAGGTCTACCGGGGAAAAGTGATCGCATCGGTGGTAGATGATGACGGAATCGTAAAAACCAGTCGACAGGTGGATGAGAATAAGTCGGCCAAAATTGATTACCAGAAAAATGAAATTGCCGAAACACCTGATTCACACGAAGTCAGTGCGCGATATGGGATCAAAGGTTATTCCAGTTCTGTTATTTTTCAGGAAGAAATGCCGGATGCACTGGCGACCGGAAAATACCAGGTTTTTGAACATGATGACCTGGCCTTTGTCTTTCCGGAACGAAGCCATGTGGTACTTCCTCAGAATTTAAACGTGCTGGTTTCACCTACCCGGGATGAACAGCGTTCGGGTAAATCGTTTCATTATCCGGTATCCCTCCCCGCACAGACGAAAGTCGACTGTTTTCGCGTTTATTACGACCCCGCCATCAAACAGGGGACATTCATTCCTGTCCGCGGAGAAATCGAGTTTGAACGGCCGATTCTCGGTGTCATCCTGGAAATAAAAAAATTGAATCAGACCGATAGCTTCTTTCACCCGCTTTATGAAAAGCATCCTGATCGCAGCATTGTTCATCAAGGGACGGAAGTTGACAGAGGCAAAATCGACCCGAAGGCCCGCTATGATGAGGTCACGATTTCAGATGATCGTAAAAAACTTTCATTCGTCCTGCTTTCCGGAGAACGCTTCGTCGATGAATTTCGCGTGATCGTTCAATCCTCAGAGAACCCTGCCAAACAATAATTCCAGCTGCGCTGATTGGAAACCGGATCTGTTTCCATTGGTCGCTTCAAATCAATAAGAGGTTTTGTATTACTGCGCTTCCATTATTTTTTTAAAGAGAAGATTCATGAATTTTCATCAGAAACGAAGAGACGGTTTTACATTAATTGAACTTCTGGTCGTGATTGCGATTATCGCGATTCTGATTGCACTATTACTGCCTGCCGTGCAGCAGGCCCGGGAAGCGGCCCGACGGAGTACTTGTAAGAACAACTTAAAACAGTTGGGAATCGCGCTGCATAATTATCATGATTCGCATCAGGTATTTCCCTTCGCGACAGTCTGTGGTGTGAATGTGTCTGCTTATACGGGACAAAATTATGCACGGCAGTCCTGGTTTCATCTGATACTACCCTATGTCGATCAGGCACCACTGTATGATAAACTCCGCGATGGATTTCAATCCGGTACTGTAAGCGACTTTGCCTCACATCCTCAGCGTTCAGTCAAAGTTCCCGTTTTTATGTGCCCTTCTGATCCAAACAGTGGAAAATTAGGGAGTCAGAAAAGTACGTTTTATTCAAATTATCTGCTCTGTTCCGGTTCAACGACTCAGGGGGCAGATGGAACATTTCCTAAGCTGAACGGGATGTTTTTTAACATCTCAAAAATTCGGATGAGTGATATTACAGATGGGACGTCCAATACGATTGCCGCGGGAAAGATTAATCTGGTGGATGATACTACCGGCGCCGGTCCGACTGCTGACTGTCTGACAGTAGGCGATTTACGAGGCCGTGTCTGGGGAACGAAATACGTAGGCGGTGGAACGTTTACAACTTTACAGGGACCGAATAGCGCTGTGCCCGATACTGTTATCTACGGATACTCAAGAGATTATGCCCCCATCAGTACTTCCTGTTCCAGTGGAAATAATGCCGTTTATGCGCGCAGCCGTCATGTAGGGGGAGCGCATTTTCTGCTGGGAGACGGTGCCGTTCGATTTATCTCGAATAATGTCGATACCAGTACGTTTCGAAGTCTGGGGACGCGGGCCGGAGGCGAAGTGCTGGGAGAATTTTAATCCATAACAAACGGGCTGAGTGTTTACAGCCTCTGAGATCGCTTTCTTCAAATCAGGCCATTCAGACAGAAAAAGAATTGATGACGGATTCCGTTTTGAAACCACTGACGATACTTTGTTTTTTTATAGTCCTGCAGGGATGTGGAACGGGCAACGATGGTCCGGTCACGGCTCCTGTGAATGGGACCGTGATGATTGACGGCACTCTCGTTCCGAAAGGCGATATCATTTTCGAGCCTGCAGATGGGCAGGGGCCTGCGGCTGCTGGGGTGATCAAAGAAGGAGCCTTTGAATTCACCAGTCCAGTGGGAATGAAGAAAGTCATGATCTTCGCGTCCCGGAAGTCCGGGAAAAAGGGGAGGGACTTTGGAGAAGACATTATGGAATCGTATATTCCGGAGAAGTATAATACGGATAGCGAACTCAAAGAAAATGTCATAACGGGGGCAGGGAACGAATTCCAATTTGATCTGAAATCGAAATAAACCGAGTGTATCTGTCAGTGAGATCAATTCAGGAGGTACCTGGTTGAGAGAGTTGCCATTTTAAGCTGTTTCCAGAAGTGAGAGGGATTGAAACAATGAGTTCGTCATTCAAGATGACTCGCAGAGAGATGCTCAAAAATTCGGTATTAAGTAGTGCCGGTCTTTGGGTGGGGGGGCGTTCTGCATTAGCCGAAAGTCGTTCTCCGAATGAGAAATTGAATATTGCGTGCGTTGGTTTGGGAAATCAGGGGAATGCGAATCTGGGGCTGGTGTCCAGTCAGAATATCGTAGCGCTGTGTGACGTCGACAGTGCCCGGACGGACAAATATCAGGTTCAATTTCCCAAAGCAAAGTCATTTGCGGATTTTCGCGTGATGCTGGATCAGATGGACAAAGAGATCGACGCCGTTCTGGTGACGACTCCCAATCATACGCATGCGACGATTGCCATCAATGCGATGCAGCGGGGCAAGTATTGCTATTGCGAAAAACCGCTGGCGCATTCGATTCATGAAGTACGCGCGATGCAGCGTGTAGCGCAGGAACAGAATGTCGTCACACAGATGGGAACTCAGAATCATGCCGGCGAGAATTATCGACGGACTGTGGAACTGATTCAGTCGGGAGCGATTGGGGGAGTGAAGCAGGTGCATGTCTGGTTTGGTCGACCCGGCGGCTGGCGACGCTTCAAACATGTCGTGGATCGTCCGCAGCAACCGCAGCCGATTCCCAAAACGTTGAACTGGGATTTGTGGGTCGGCCCCGCGCCGATGCAGAATTTCCACCCCTGTTATCATCCCCACGATTGGCATTACTGGTGGGATTTTGGAAACGGGACGCTCGGAAATATGGGCTGCCATTATATGGATCTGATTTTCTGGTCTTTAAAATTAAAATATCCGACGGCTGTTGAAACAAAAGGGCCGGCGTTGCACCCCGACTCAACCCCATTCTGGCTCGATTGCCACTGGCAGTTTCCCGCGCGTGAAACAATGCCCCCCGTAGAGGTCGTCTGGTATCATGGTCGGAATACTCCGCAACCGGTGCTGGATCTGGGAGGGCCTGAGTGGGCGGCCGGGATCTTGTTTGTCGGCGAGCAGGGAATGTTAGCCGCTGATTACGATAAACGGGTCCTGCTGCCGGAAGAGAAATTTGTCGGATTCAAAGCACCGGAGAAAACGATTCCCGATGCGATTCGCAATCACCGGATGGAGTGGGTTGAAGCCTGTAAAGGGACTGGGAAAACGCTGTGTCACTTTGATTATGCGGCTCCCTTGACGGAAACGATTCTGCTGGGCAATCTGGCCTTTCGTGTGGGGCACAAGATCGAGTGGGATGCAGAGAAAATGAATGCCTCTAATACAACTGACGCAGCACAATACATTCAACGTGAATACCGTAAAGGATGGACACTCTGACATGGCGACACTCAACATGAGAAAAACTGTTTTGAACCGGAAGCAACATCTTCTTTCTTGTTTCGCGATCGTGGTCGCAGCATTGATGGGAAATCTTGCCGTTTCACAGGCCGGGCCCGCGGTGTTATTCGAAGTCAAGGCGGGTCAACAGGCACGGCAGAACTGCGTGATTTCGATGCCCGTACCGAAGCTGCTCGAGCGGCAGAATTTAAGCCTGTTTCGGGTGGATAACGGGACAGAGATTCCAATTCAGATTGATACCGCCGGTGATCAGCGGGAAATCGTCTGGATACTTCGCGAAGGATTGCCGGAAGGCGCGACAAGGCAATATCGTCTCATGGCCGGGGAGAGTTTTGCAAAACAGCCCGATCGGGTCGTCGTGGCTGATGATGGAAAACATTTGAATGTTAAAGTCGATGGCAAGCCGGTTCTGACTTACAATCACGCGCTGGTCGCGGCTCCGAAACGGGACGAAGCGTACTACGACAAAAGCGGTTATATTCACCCGTTGTATACACCATCGGGAAAAGTTATCACCGACGACTTCAACCCCGATCATGCGCATCAGCACGGCATCATGTTGTCGTGGCGGAAGATCCTGTTTGAAGGCCGGGAAAACAACGGCTGGGACCAGAAGTCGCAACTCGGCAAAGTGGAACACAACCAGGTCAACTCTTTCACCAGCGGCCCGGTTTTCGGCTCGTTTACGGCAACCATCGATCATGTCGATCTGACGAAAAAAACAGGCCCGGTAACCATGCTGAAAGAAACATGGCGGGTACGTGTTTTCGCGTTGGAAAATCAGTTTCTGTTTGATATCAACTCGATACAAAACTGTGCAACGGATCAGCCGGTGACGATTGATAAAATTCATTATGGCGGGATGACGGTTCGCGGTCATGCAGACTGGCATGAGCATCACACTTATGATTTTCTGACCAGTGAAGGGAAAAATAAAGAAAACGGGAATCAGTCGCAGCCGCAGTGGGTGGAGCTGTATGGTCCGCTGGCTGGTGGAATGGCGGGAGTAACCGTGTTAAGTCATCCCGGGAATTTCCGGTTCCCGCAGCCGGTCAGATTGCATCCGACAATGCCTTATTTCTGTTTCGCGGTCGCAGCCAGCGACGCTTTCGCGATTGAACCGGGGAAACCATATGTCTCACGTTATCGCTTTTACGTGCATGACGGAAAGCCGAACGCAAAGGTTGATCAAAGTTTGTGGGAAGATTATGCGCATCCCCCTGAAGTCAAAATTGTTTCAGAGCCATAATCAACGAGCGGGACAGGCTTCACAGGTCAGAATAGAAGTATTTTCGTCAAAGAAAAAAGCTGGCCGTGATTTACCTCACGACCAGCTTTGATATGTCTGTCAAATGATTGAGCGTCTGATTATTTAATCGACTCAATCATCTTCACGATTTCTTCTTCATTATATTCTTCAGATTGAATCTGCAGCATCAGGAAGGCCGGACCGCTTTTACCCGGAAATACGCCCGTTACCTGATGGAATTCCGCTTTCTCTTCATCGGTTCCTTCCGCAAAAGTGAAGTTGAGTTTTTTGCCTTTGATTGTGAATTCGCGTTGCTCTTCTTTTGTGATATCGAGCTTGCGTTGATTCTGATTCTGATTTTGATTATTCAGGCTGCTGCGGAACTCTTTCTCCATATCAATCATGCCGTCATCGGGGACGGTCAGACTCATTAAGATCAATATTCCCTGTTTTGATTCTGGTTCGAACAATGCCATTTGCATGCCTTTGCCAATGACGCTGAAAGTCACTCCCGCCTGGGGTTTGAAGATCTCAGGAATCGTAATATCCGTGATTTCATTTTGGATGGCGATGATCTCGGCTTTTTTCTCCGTGACCTTCATTTTGATATCCATATTTCTGGCGGCATAAAACAGGCCACCACAGCAAAGGAGTAAGCAAACGCCTCCCACGCCGAATATAATCAACAGCACTTTTACGCCCGTGCTCATTCCTTTTTTGGGCTGGGCAGAAAATTCTTCAGGTTGAAAATCATTTTCTTCGGAGTAAAAATTGTCGTCGGACATCTTGGTATTTACCTTTCCCGGGCAGACAGTGCGAATTGCATATTCAGAAGCGGCAAACTCATGAAAGCTGAGTACAAAAACAACGGACTCTCTGAACAGGGCAAGTCTATAAAGAATCCACCAAAGAAACGAGCGAAATCTAAAACCGGATCAGAAAATTCTAAGAATTAGGCATCATCTTCGTCATTTTGTATCCCGCTCAAGCGTTCTTCATCCCGCCATTGCTTTTGCAGCTTTTTCCGTTCACGCTTACTGAGACCTTTCAGCAGTTCCGGATCGTGCGCGCTGTCTACCCGAATTGTTTTTTTCTCAACTTTCGACGGTTGTTCCGGGGCAGGCTGAGCTGGTGCCGATTTATTTACCGCCACAGGCTCTGATGATTTCGCCGGGCGGGTCTCGGCGGTTTCCACAACGGGAGATTTTGCGGGGGGGGTGCTTCTCTCCGCTGCGGCTTTTACAATTTTAGATTTTTTTGCGGCGTCCGCTGCAATAACCGCGGTTTCTTTTGCCTGCTGCTGAGCCAATCTGACTGCCAGTCGTTCTTTCTGAATGATGGCTTTAGCTACCCGTCTGGCTTTTTTCTTGATTCGACGACGATGCAGATACTTTGCAGCATGCTGCTTGAGACGTGAAGGAACTTTCTCTGGCAGATCGACTGACCGGTAGAGTAAATGGTGAGTATGAAATAACAGACTGGTAAACAAACTCCAGTGTGCGAAGTAGAGCAGGCCGGCTCCGATCAGATAGTGCTGTGCTTCCCAGGGGATCAGATTTCCGGTGAACATGAAAGTCAGGTTCGCTACGTAAGCGGCGACCGCGATGATGGTAAAGTTCAGACCTGCCCGATCTCCCCGCATTTCCAGATAAGTCATCAGCGAGACGCTCAACCCCAAAGCCAGTCCGGGAACCAGCCAGGCCAGAAGTGGTGTATGAGGTCCCCAGTCAAACAATCTTAATTCAATCACAGTCGTTGCCCAGACGTGATGTAATTTCGTTGTGGTGCATAAAGCGAAGAGAAATAAACCACCGGCGACCCACTTCCACAGGCGATACCTGCCTGAAAAATCATGCAGGCTTTGTGTGCGGAGTGAAGCGATCAGTAACGAAATCTGGCCCGAAACAAACAGCAGGCAGCCAGTCAGGTAGAGCGGCAAGGGGCTCTGTTTCAATGACAGATACCCTGACAGGGCAGAGTCGGGTGTACAAAATTCAGACCGGTAAAAGTCAGCGGCAATTAAACCGGAAAAACACAAAAAGACCGGCAGATAATATAAGGCCAGTTTCCAGCGTTTGGGAAAAATGATTGTACGGAGCGGGTATTGACCGGCTTTAAACCGATTTGTCCGCGAAATGGTCTGAGATGTAGAATCCTCGTTCGAATCGTCGAGAGATTCTGAAGATTCCGACGCCAGTCTGCGACGACGGCGTTCATCCATGGAACGGGAGCCAGCGAATCCGGTAGACATTGATACTCTGCGCGATCCTTCAACGAGATCTTTGTCGTTAATTCAATATTACGAAATAATGATGTGGAAATAAATGTCCTCCGGTTCCAGCAGTGACTGCGATCAGATCAGTCATCTACTTAATCTCGGAAAGACTTTACTCTTCTTTCATCGGTAAAGGGCAATTTGCTGCACGAGTCTCGATTTGCATTTTGCATCCACTATTGGCAGGCACGATTGGATTGTTTGTTTCCTTTGTTTTAATCGATAGGGAGCCCGTGATGGTTAATCTTTCGGTAATACTAAATGTGGCTCTGTCTTAACTAAATGTCCTATTGTTTATTGGCCTGGCGTTCCCGGTGATGTGTTTAGTTGATCGTGTTAACTCTTTACAAATAAAAGCTTTATATTTTGTCTGACTTTCAAACGGGTGAATAGTCCTCTCTTCAGACAAGACTGTATATAATACAGCTTCCAATAACGGGCCAAATAAAATTTAGTCAACGGAGTGTTGTTTGATGTTTAAAAAATGGAAGTGCGCTTTAACATATGTCTCGCTGTTATTTCCGATAGGGCTGGTCACTGCAGCAGAGATTCCTGAATCGGCGATCTCCCCGGAAGCCAGTATTGTCATACGTCTCAAACAGCCCAAAGAAACTCTGCAAAATATTTCGGGTTTGCTGAATCAGGTCGACGAGTCGCTGACGGCAGTGATTGCCGGCAATTTGCGAACGTTTCTGGGGCGGTCTGTTTCTAACCCGGACCTGGCAGGCGTTGACCGTTCGCGCGACATGTTTGTAGGCGTATTTCTCAGTCAGGCAAAACAGCCTGGCTTACTGTATGTGATGCCTGCCAGCGATGCACAGGCAATCAAGACCGCCGCTGGTGAAAAATACCAGTTTGCGATTCATGAGACATGGGTTCTTTACAGTGATGACAAAGCACTCGTTGATCAGGCCGTTCAACTGTTAAAAAACGGTGGTCAGAGCTTTCAGGATGAAATGAGTTCGCAGTCGCGGGATCTGTTTGCCGGGGGGGACCTCTCGGTTTTTGTGAATTCGCAAAAAATAGTGCAGATTTACCAGCCGCAACTGGAACAGGCGGGACAGAAGATCGACGTGGCACTCAATCAACTTTCCCAAACAGTAAATACCGCGCCGGGGGTGAATATGAAGCCGATTCTGTCGCTGTATTCCACTCTGGCGAAAGCGGGTTTACAAGCGGTTCAGGATTCAAAAAGTTATACAACCACGGTCAAGGCTGGAATGAGTGGCGTCGGTTTGGAGAGCCTGTTTGAAGTCAAAGAAAATTCGGTGACCGACCAGTTATTTCAGACAAATCCGCCGCAGGAATTTGCACAACTGGGAAAATTTCCCGCAGATCAACTGGCCTATTTTGCTGGAGCCGGGAACACCGATGCGCTCATTACCTGGGGAATGCAGTTTACAGCGCAGATGTTTGATGACACGAAACAAAATGCGGAAGCCAGATCGAAATTCGAATCGATTGTCAAAGAGATTCGCAGCTTGAAATTCGGCAGCTATTATTTCTCGTTCGAACTGGGGAAACTTTCCGAAGGGGTGCTGAATGCTTATACGATTTCAGAAGTGGAACCCTCTGCAGCGATGCGGAAATATACCCGGGAAATGATGGGGTTAATGCAGAATATTTCTCTGCCAGGCATGAAGCAACAGGTCACTCTGACACCCGATGCAGAGAAGATCGGAAGCGAAACTGTCGATCTGACGGTCATCAAACAGGAAGTCGATCCGAAATTTGACCCGCTGCAGGTTCAGAAGCGAATGCTGGAAGTACTTTATGGCCCGATGGGAATTACGAATCGGATGGCATATCCGAAAGGAAAGGTACTCCAGGCGATGGGGGCTACGGCCTCGATGAAGAAATTTCTGGACGCACTCAATGCTTCGGCGGATTCCGATCTGATCGCTCAAAATCAACCTGCGTTTATCGAGGCCCGCAAACAGGGGCTCAGCCAGGCAAATATTCTGGCCATAATCGATGTGCCAACCAGCATCGCGAAAGGCTACAATATTTTTGCCGAAAGCCGGCAGCAACAGGGGCCGTTTTCAGAAGCGCTGCTGAAAAAGCAGGGCATTTCCGCCTCTTACCTGACGTTCAGTCTGTCGATGGGGCCGCACTCGCTGACGACCAGGACTTATGTGCCGGTTCAGAATCTGAAGAGCGGGTTCAAGATTTTTTCGATCATCATTGGTCAAAAATAACGGTGGCCGAGGTCTTCACGGAAAATAACTGAAAATTAGTTCCGATTCGTTACTGGAAATGGACGTGTTGGTAAGTCGTTGATATAAATATGCTTATAGGGATGTCTGCGGTTGTGGATTGTCCCGGATCGGCATGATAGACGCATGTTTTTTCAAAACCGCTCTTGAAATAATCGACATTTTACCGAAAACTGACAAAAATGAGCGAACCAGTAACAACGTCTGTCTGTCTAGCTGGTAAGGAGAGTTTCTTGACCTGAGGGTTGGGAATCTCGCAACTACTTTTTTGTGAGCGGATAAAATCCGTTTTTATTTACGAGGCAGAAAGCCTCTCTTTTTTAGTCTCTTTCTCTGCGGTTTAACGCAGGAGGTGCACTGATGATTTTTTCTAAACAGAATCGTCGTTTCGTCGTCAAAGCAATTAACATCAGCGCGTTTGTGAAAACAGCGGCTGTCGTGAAAGCCATCGATGCCGTCCGTGCAGCCCTCCGTCTAGATACGTTAAGCCCTCTAAGTGGAGAACGATTGTCGGAATCCGGTGGTATGCCGGGGACCCCCTCGATGAGTTGGCATTGTTGTCAACATCAATCATCGATCCTCTGATGTATCAAAGATACATGCAGATAACGGGTACCAGGACCACTATGACCGGAACTGCTTCGTAGGCAGTTTCCTATTCCCTGCTTTTTAGCAGAAAATCGTTTACTCAAAGTGGTTGGTTGAAACGCGACAAATGTTTTGGCCGGCCCTGCCATGTTTGATGGTGAGAACCTCGAATTGGTCAGCTTGTTGATTTCCGGAAGAAGAACCTAAGCTCTTTCTCCGGTTTCTCAGTTGACTCAAAGGTCTGGTTAAATCTCACTCCGAGCATGATCGCAGTTGCCACTTTGACCATCTTTGAATACAGAGCCCTGACTCAGGGTCAGAGAAGAGATAGTACCATGGAAGATCAGCAGTTAGTAGAATTAGTTCTTGCCGCTCAGAGTGGGGATCGGGACGCCTTCGGTTCTCTGGTAGTTCAGTTTGAATCGACCGTTTTTGCGATTGTGATGAAGCGATTGCGAAACCACGCTGAGGCCAGTGAAGTGACGCAGGATGTTTTCATTCAGGCCATGCGGAAGCTGTCTCAGTTGAATGCACCGGAACGTTTCGGTGGATGGTTGCGGCAGATTGCCGCGCGGATGTCGATCAATCGAGCTGTTCGTCGGCCTAAAGAGAGCATTCAAAGTCCTGATACGTTTATCGTTCTGGACGACGCACCTGAAAGCCCGCTGGAAAAAATGCTGGAAAGCGAACGGGCCAGCGAATTGCGAGGAAGTCTGGAACAGTTGGGTGAAGTCGATCGTCAGACGCTGATTTCATTTTACTTCAAAGGCCAGTCTCTGAAGGAAATGAGTCACGAATTTGATCGGCCGATTGGAACGATCAAACGGCGACTGCACACCGCACGTAATCGGCTGCGGGAAGCTCTGCTGGACTTGCAGTCCGTATGAGTGAAAATATGCGTGTTGAAAAAAGCAAAGCCTGCTGAGGGAAACTTCGGCAGGCTTTGTGCTTTTGTGACAGCGTATTCTGCATCAAAATGCAGAAGTCAACGGGCCGGTTAACGGACCTGTTAAGGGAGCGTCATTCCGGCTTTCACAAGCAGTGAAGTCAACGCTATCAGGGGAATGCCCGTGATGGCAGAGTGGTCAGTGGATTGAATCTCTTCAAATAGTGTGATTCCGCGGCTTTCCAGTTTATAGGCTCCCGCACAGTTCAGCGGCTGATCGAATTGGACATAACGTTTGAGAGCGTCTTTGTCGAGCGGTCTCATTTTGAGTCTGGTGCGGTTGATGTGCGTTTCCACAAAATCGGGCGCCATAACGGCAATCGCGGTAATGAGCACATGCGTTTTGCCTTGCATTGAGATCAATTGTTCCAGCGCCCGTTCTTCTGTACCTGGTTTTCCCAGGATGCAATTTTCAAACGACACCAGTTGGTCGCCGCCGATCACGATTGCATCAGGGTGCTGTTGAAAGACCTGTCTGGCTTTTTCCAAGGCCAATGTTTCTGCCAGCAATTCAGGTGAGGAGAGAGTCGCTTTCAGCAGTGATTCATCGACCTGGGGATCACGGGTTTCAAAATCCAGTCCTAATCGTCGTAATTGTGCTGCACGATAAGGGGATGTGCTGGCCAGAATGAGTTTCATCGAAGACTCCCATAGTAGAATAAAACTGCCAGATCAGGTGTTTTTAAATCCGTTATTTGGTCTGTTGATGATAGACCTGTCTGGGAGAGAGTTGGTTGATAGACCGGTCCCACTCGGCAATCGCGGCAAGTGTTCCTGCCGGCGTGATGACGGCAATTTCTGTGATCTGCTTCGTATCAGGCAGTCGATCTGGAGTACAGGTCAGCTTCTGTCCCTGGCTGAGAGACTGGAGTTCCTGCTCATTGCATTCATAATGCGGGAGACACGTGACTGCGGAAGCGGCAGGCTGCAATTGTTGGACAATCGTATCCAGGGATAACTCTTCATCGAGGTTCATCGCGGATGCCAGGTTGAATTGTCCAATGCGTGTGCGCACCAGCGCTGACATAATCGCGCCAACTCCCAGCTGTTCTCCCAGATCGCGACCAAGAGAGCGAACGTAGGTTCCTGAACCGCAGACAATGCGGAGCTGGAAACGAGGAAATTCAAAGCTGACTAATTCGAGTTCATAAACATCCACGGTGCGGGGCCGTATTTCAAAGGATTTCCCGCGGCGTGCCAGATCATAGGCCCGCTGCCCGTCGATATGCACCGCTGAGAACTGAGGGGGTATCTGTTCGATCTGCCCTCGAAAATCCGGCAGGCAGGCTTCCAGTTGTTCGCGCGTGATGACGGGGCAATCAGGTGTGTCGGTGACATTGCCGGAAATGTCATCGGTGTCACTTCGTTTTCCCAGAAAGAATTCGCCGATGTATTCTTTAGGCTGTTCCTGGACAAATCGAATCAGACGGGTCGCAGAACCGATGCAGACAACCAGGACGCCTGTGGCCAGTGGATCCAGTGTGCCGGCGTGCCCGGCTTTGGATGGTTTGACCAGCTTTTGGATTTGATCTACCACCTGACGCGAGGTAATGTCTTGTGGCTTATGAATATTCAGTAAGCCGGATAAATTCAGGCCTACCGCTTTCTTGGAACTCATTGGAAACTGTTCCCGGTCTTTCTCGTGCGTGCTGGCACAGGCGCAGTCGGTATTGAATCACTTCTTAAACGGTGACGCGGACTTTTTGCTGATGATAATTCAAGGCGGCTCCTACAAATCCGGCAAAGAGCGGATGCGGGCTGACCGGCTTGGATTTGAATTCCGGATGGAACTGCACGGCGAGATACCAGGGGTGATCAGGAATTTCTACGATCTCGACCAGATTTCCGTTGGGGCTGGTTCCTGTGGGAATCATGCCGGCTTCAATCATCTGTTTACGATATTCGGGGTTGAACTCATAACGGTGTCGATGACGCTCACTGATGGAATCGGCACCATAACAGGAATGAGCGATTGAGTCCGGCGAAATGATGCAGTCCTGTGCGCCCAGACGCATGGTTCCCCCTTTTTCCGTAATTTCCTTTTGTTCTTCCAGCAGACATATGACAGGGGCACTGGTCTCACTGTTGAATTCGGTGCTATGCGCGTCCGGTAGTCCCAGGACATTTCTGGCAAATTCAATCACCGAACATTGCATTCCCAGGCAGACCCCGAAGTAGGGAATCTCGGATTCACGGGCAAATTTTGCGGTCGCGATTTTGCCTTCGATGCCACGTTTTCCGAAACCGCCGGGGACGAGAATTCCGTCGACGTTGGAAAGCAGTGCTTCAGGCCCTTGCCGTTCAACTTCTTCCGCTTCAATTCGCTTTAAAAGAATGCGCGTGGAATGATGAAAGCCTGCATGAAACAGTGATTCGTAAATTGATTTGTAGGCATCTCTGTGATCGATATATTTTCCCACCACAGCAATCGTGACTTCATGTTCCGGATTTTTGATCCGATTCAGCAGTGCCCGCCAGTTGGAAAGGTCCAGAGGTTCGGCATCCAGCTGCAGTTTGCGAATGATGAGTTTGTCGAGCCCGTCATCGGCCAATCCCTGAGGAACTTCGTAAATGGAATATTCCGTATCGACTTCTTCAATCACCGCATTTTTTTCCAGATTGCAGAACAGGGCGATTTTGTCTGCGTGATCCTTATCCATGGGGCGTTCGGTTCGTACGATCAAAATATCGGGCTGAATACCAATCTGCCGTAGTAAACCAACACTGTGCTGTGTCGGTTTGGTTTTCATTTCTCCCGCGGCCTTGATGTAAGGGACCAGCGTCAAATGGATGAACAGGCAGTTTTCCTTGCCGATATCCAGGGGAATCTGACGGATCGCTTCGAGGAAGGGCAGTCCTTCAATGTCTCCCACGGTTCCCCCGAGTTCCGTGATGACCACATCGACGTCGGAATTGTCCAGATTGAAAATCGCCTGTTTGATTTCGTCGGTGATGTGAGGGATCACCTGAACGGTGGCGCCCAGATATTCGCCGCGGCGTTCTTTATCAATCACCCGCTGATAAATCTGTCCGGTGGTGTAATTGGATTTGCGGGAGAGGGGGCTGTTGGTGAATCGCTCATAATGACCGAGGTCCAGATCGGTTTCGGAGCCATCGTCCAGAACATACACTTCGCCATGCTCGTAGGGATTCATCGTTCCGGGATCAATGTTGATGTAAGGGTCGAGCTTCTGCATGCGGACCCTCAGTCCCCGTTGTTCCAGGAGGAGCCCGATCGACGCGGACGTTAGTCCTTTTCCCAAAGAACTGACAACGCCACCTGTGACAAAAATATGTTTGGTCGTATGCTTGGTCATTTTACTATCTGCTAATTGAGTCGGAGTTTATTATTTGATCATGATATGCGAAACAAGCCGGATTTGCACGTTTCAAGCTGCAGAATGCAATATCAGATTTCTATCACTTCAGTTATCTGTTTCGTTTA
>NZ_CALFPF010000611.1 GCF_937919775.1 uncultured Gimesia sp. | reverse complement strand
TGTTGAGGCAGATTTTTGAGTTAGTAAATTCTGTTGTTTAAAGACTGACGATCCTCGCGGAAATCGTCAAGCGGTTGCCAACAGGTTTTCCTGCTTCTTTTTCTATCTTCTTTGAATTCCAGTCACGGTCGTACCTTTCTGTTGTTGTTACTGAATCAGATCAAGATTGGCTGGCCTCGGTCTGGGAAGTGTTGGCAACCGATTTCCGGCATACTGGAAACCGGACAGAAGGTTTCTGATCGTAGTTGTATCCGAAGCAGGAGCGAATCCGTGCCAGCGGCGATTTGACTGCATGTTATTTAAGCAGGTCTTGCGGTGCCTGTTTATTGTGCATTAAATTGGGCTAAATGGGTGGAAAAGTGGCAGTTTTTGGTGCTAATTGTAGGCGGTTTTATATTTTCAGGTCTGGGCTAGACACGTGAAAACAAAAAGTGTTATCATACTGATGTCGACATCGTAGTGATGGCAGTTTTTGGGGAAAGCACAGGTTGTTTTCAACAGACTGTCGAGATGAGTACTCTTTAAATTACCCTCATCCTACAATTTGGCTTCAACCTTTCTGGAAAGGTTACAGGGAAGTATGAGGGTACAGATAACGAAGGATTCGAAAAGAAATGCTTGTATTATCACGTAAGCCCGGCGAGCGCATTCGGATTGGCGATGACGTAACCTTGACGATTGTTCGGATCGGCCCCAATTCGGTGAGGTTAGGTATTGATGCCCCTCGGAGCATGAGCATTGTTCGTGAAGAGTTGTGTATCGACTTTTCTGAACTGCCAGAGACCGAGCAGTTTAAAGAGGAAACTTCCTCGCCTTAAACGGAAGTTCGATTTCTGCTTCCCATCTCAAGACTTCATGTCTTTTTTGATCGTATGATTGTCGATCAGAGTTGCGTTTCCTCATTAATCCCTAAAACTTCGACCACAGAAGCCTCGTGAAATGTGTGCTGATTCTCAGCAACCCGATTCCTCAGCGGCAGCAATCTGTCTGCGCGCGATATTTCAGGGGCGTGTGCAGGGGGTTGGTTTTCGCTATCGCACCTCAAGGCTCGCGCAGCGGCATTTCATCAGTGGCTTTGTCAAAAATTTGAGCGATGGAACGGTAGAGCTGGTGGCCCAGGCCAGTGACAAAGCTGCATTGGATGAGTTTTTCGATGAAATGATGCTCACGTTTGCCACCAATGTGACAGATGTATCGATTCAGGAATTCGCGCCGAACCCGGCGTGGCAGAATTTTGAAATTAAACGCTAACCCTATGCAATTGAGCAGGTTCAAGTTGGTATCAGTCCAATTTGGCAAGTTATAGCGAACGTTCACACCAGATTACGGAAAACACGCGACGAACTGCTTCGCATTCTTTACTTTGCCCACCTTTTCGCGGTAAAGTAGCTACAGCCTGAGGTCGGTTGACGCAGCTTTCTGAAAAATGATTGTTTTTCAGAAGTTCAAAAATAAAACCAACATCCGGCGCAATCTGCTTCGTAAAAGAAGCAAGCGATTTTGCGCCTTGTGATCGCTTAGTCGTAATGTTATCTCTTGTTCTCTTCAATTCATAAAATTACTTGATCGGTGAATATAACAATGGAAAGCCTCCTGGTTTTTTCTGCGGAAACTCCTGACTTGACTGTGCAATGGTGGATCACCGGAATCGGTGTTCTGCTCTATTTTGTGATGTTATTTGGCGGGACTGCCTTCACACAGGCAGGAGTGATTGCCAAAGCCACCACGAAAGAAGCCATCCGTCAGCCGGTCTTTTTGCTGCTGATGGCGTTAGGCCTGATCCTGCTGTTATTGAATACCTTCCTCCCGTTCTTTTCGATGGGAGACGATGTCAAAATGTTAATGGACTGCGGTCTGGCAACCATTTTGATTTGCAGCCTGCTGCTGGCGGTCTGGTCTGCCAGTACCAGTATCGCAGACGAAATTGAAGGGAAAACGGCAATGACGTTGCTGTCTAAACCCATCAACCGCCGTCAGTTCATTGTCGGGAAATATCTGGGCATCCTGAAAGCCGTTGTCTGGTTAATGCTGCCTTTGGTGATCACCTTCCTGTTACTCGTTTATTTCAAGGTGGGCTATGATGCACGGGAAGCCTCCCAGGAAGCTCCCAGCCACGCAGAAAAAATGGCTGCTGTCTGGCTGATTCTGCCGGGTATTCTTTTGATTTATATGGAAGTTGCAATCCTGACGGCAATCAGTGTCGCCATTTCAACCCGCCTGCCGATGATGGTGAATATGATTATCTGTTTTGGGATCTACATCATTGGCCACCTGACCCCCAACCTGGTTCAGGCCAAATCAGAAGGGCTGGAGTTTGTAAAATTCACGGGCCAGTTGATCGCCACGATTCTGCCTAACCTTGATAACTTTAATATGTCGCCAGCGGTTGCAACAGGAACGGTGGTTCCGCCAATATATATCGGTTATTCCGCATTAAGCTGTCTGCTCTATTCCGGGATCGCGATTCTGGTTGCCTTTATCCTTTTTGAAGACCGTGACCTTGCCTGAGCAGCAGGGAACAGGTTTCGTTTATCAATAATTTAAAACAGATTCGGTGGGTCCTGTGTCAAATCGTCAGCCCAACGCATTCCACCGCGCGTTCCCTGCGCGCGAATTCTTTGGTGGGTCTGCCAGATCGATATTGTTCTGGTCACTTTTAAATGGTCTGCTGCTTGCTCTGTTACTGGTCGATTTATTTCTGATCCTCGATTTACTCAACCATCGAGGCCGGATTACCGTCCGGGGAGAACAGAACGTCCTGTACATTCAGGAGCTCAGAGAAGTAGAACCGCTCGTCATCCTGACTGATCAGACGAAGTCAGAAAAGACGCCAGAGAAATCTGAGCCAGAGAAATCTGAGCCCGGGAAATCCAAACCGGAAGCAACCGCAAAGTCATCTGAACCGCAGGTGGTAAACGCGAAAGCAGAGCAGCCTGCCTCCGCTGTTCTTAATACGCTTACTTTGTCGGATTCCGGGATTCTGCCGTCAGTGTGGTGGGCACATTCAAAATATCAATTGGATGGCTTGAAACAACTCTACCAGCGTTTTCCATTGCTTCAGGAAAATCAGTCTGCTTTATTTACACTCGTACTTGTGGCTTTGATTCTAGCCAGCGTCCGGGTATTGATTCGCTGGATATCCCGGCAGCGTAGTTTGAAAATCTCCCATCAGGTATCCATGACTTTACGAAATATGATTCATCGTCAGGCACTGCGACTGGGGCCCGGCGATTTATCAGGTAAAGAAACAGACCAGACTTTCACGTTATTCATCAAAGATGTCGGAACCGTGCAGAGTGGTGTTTTTCAATGGGTCTACCGCCTGTCCCGGCATCCTGTCACACTGCTGATACTGGTACTCTTTACCATCTCGGTTGACTGGAGATTAACACTGCAGTGCATGATACCACTGGCAGCGGCGTGGTATTTTTTATTGCAGTATCGCAAAACTTATGAAAGTCAACATGCTAAAACTCTGGTCGCCATTGAAACCGAATTGTCTTTACTGGCTGAAAACCTGCGCAGCACGCGACTGGTGCGCGGTTATGGCATGGAGACAACAGAACATGAACTTTTTCAGAAGCACCTTGAGAAATATACCGAAAACATTGACAAGTTAAAACGTGTTGAAGGCTGGGGCCATCGCATTGCCCGTGGTCTGGCGGTTTTCTGTTCCTGTCTCGTGTTATTTCTTGTGGGTTACAAAGTATTGGTGAGTCCGGAAAGTTTGCCGCTTTCTGCCGCGGTATTAATCGTGGGGATCTTCGCCTTCTTCTATCTGCCGGTCAATGGGCTCTACGAGCTGATCCCGCTCCGCTCGGAGGCCAATATTGCAGCCAGCTCTATTTATCGGTATCTCAACCAGATTCCCGAAGTCAGTCAGGCAGTGGGGGCCAAGTTTCTGGAGCCATTGTCACAGTCACTTCAATTTGAGAATGTCAGCTACAGTCTGTCCGGACAGGATTCCAAAATTCTCAATGGCTTTGATCTAAAAATTCCTGCAGGAACCAGTACGGCTTTTGTTTCACTCGAAGAACTTGCCCCGCGGGCAGTGACTTTCCTGATTCCTCGTTTTATCGAACCGAAATCAGGGCGGGTTTTGATGGATGGCGAGGACACTGCCTGGGTTACATTGGAGTCGCTTAGAGCCGAGGCCATTATTGTCAGTGGCAATGATCCCTGTCTGACGGGAACCGTCAAAGAAAATATTCGCTGTGGTGATGAACGCTTTTCTCTGCAGGAAATTATTGCGGCTTCCAAGGAAGCACATGCGCATCAATTCATCCAGAATTTACCTCAAGGGTACGAGACCACGCTGGGGCAGAATGGTGAAGAGTTGACGAAAGGTGAAAGCTTCCGGCTGGGGCTGGCACGGGCCGTGTTGAGAAAACCCGCTTTGATGATCATTGAAGAACCGGAGGGGCCGCTCGACGAAGATACGAAAACGCTGCTGGAAGATGCTTACACACGGATATTTCAGAACCGTACGATTCTGATTATACCGTCGCGAATTACGACGCTGCGCCGCGTAGATCAGGTTGTCCTGATTCACGATGGAAAAGTGGAAGCCGTTGACAGTCAGCCGAATCTGTTAAAGAAATCTGCCCGGTATCGACATTGGGAGTACACGCGCTTCAACCAGTTTCGACACACTCAGGAACCGGCAATCGATCGTTGAACCAAAGAAACATTCATGGAAATTCTGCACTCCCCCGTGGTCGAACATGCGATTCGGCTGGCCGCAGTGGCCCATAAATCTCAAAAGCGAAAATCTTCCGGCATTCCCTATATCGCTCACCCGATGAGTGTCTGCCTGATTTTGATGAAGGCCGGTTTTCACGAAGAAGCGATTCTCGCTGCCGCGGTTCTGCACGATGTCGTCGAAGATACCGACCTGACGATCGAACAACTGGCAGAACACTTTTCAGCCGACGTGATTCAGTATGTCAAAGAAATGACAGAAGAAAAAGAATCGAGCGTGGGGAAAAAACGGAGCTGGCGGGACAGAAAACAGGATCATATTGAAGTCATGCAGCAGGCGACTCTGGGAGCCCGTGCGATTGAACTGGCAGATAAACTGCATAATCTGGAAGCGATGCTGTTTGATTTGCAGACGGGAGACAGACAGGAATTCTGGGGACACTTTGGTGCCAGCCCGGCAGAGATTGTGCAATATTATCACTCCATGATTGAAGCCGCCGGTCAGTCTGATCCGCGATTGGAATCGCTGGTACAAAACTGCAATGTGCGACTGGATGA
>NZ_CALFPF010000610.1 GCF_937919775.1 uncultured Gimesia sp. | reverse complement strand
CCTCAGGTGACTGGTCTTCCGAACATGTTTTTCAAACAGATTAAGACCCAGAATTTGCGGCTATGATTGTTCTAAGGCAATCAGTTCCTCATAGGTTTCCCGTCTGCGAACCACCTGATAATTGCTGCCATCCACAAGGATTTCTGCACTGCGGGGGCGGGCATTGTAATTACTGCTCATGGCAGAGCCGTACGCGCCTGCGCTAAACGTACAGAGGTAATCGCCTCGCTGCATCGGGGGCAGATATCGGTCTTTGGCAAAATAATCACAGGATTCGCAGACCGGACCGACGACATCAGCGGGCTCACAGCCTTCGATTTCGCCTTCGCAGTCAAAAGGCATGGGGACTTCTGGTTTCACTGGCCAGACCCGGTGATATGAGTCGTACATGGCAGGACGCACGAGATCTGTCATTCCACCATCCTGGATGTAAAAGAGTTTCCCCCCTTCCCGTTTGGTGAAGACGATCTGGCTGATGAGTACGCCGGAATTTCCGGCGATAAAACGTCCGGGCTCTAAAGCCAGACGGCAGCCAATTTCTTTGATGGTGGGCACGATAACATCGGCATAGGTCTGTGCGGATGGCCCTTCATCGGTTTTATAGCTGATCCCGAAGCCTCCGCCGAGATTCAGCCAGTTGGTTTTATGCCCTTTGTCACGAAGCTGCTCGATGACTTCTGCGCCTTTCTTGACCGCCTTGGCGTAAGGGTCGGTAGAAAGGATCGGAGAGCCGAGATGCATATGAATTCCGGTGAGTTCCAGCCGTTCGTCTTTCAGGACTTTGTCGGCCAGTTCAGTGGCCCGTTCGATATCCATACCGAACTTGTTTCCCTTTTTGCCGGTGGTGGTTTTGTGATGTGTTTTCGCGTCGATGTCGGGATTCAGACGCAGGGCGACCCGTCCGACGCAGCCTGTTTCCCCGGCAATCGCAGCGATGGCGTCGAGTTCAGCTTCGCTTTCCACATCAAACATTAAAATGTCTGCTTTGAGGGCCTGACGGATTTCTTCGTCTGTTTTTCCGACACCTGCGAAGACAACGCGTGACGTATCAGCGCCTGCCTGCTGGACGCGAAACAGTTCTCCGCCTGAAACCACGTCAAAACTGCTGCCGGCATCGTTCATCGTTTTGAGAATGCTCAAATTTCCGTTGGCTTTGACCGAATAGCAGATCACAGGGTCGACTTCGGCAAACGCATCCTGGATCTCTTTCAGGCGGCTGAGAAATGCCGATTTTGAATAAACCCAGAGTGGAGTACCATATTCTTCAGCCAATCGAGCGACAGGAACGTTTTCACAATACAGTTCGCCGTCTTGATAATGAAACGTATTCATTGTGTAGCCTTTGCGGTATTAACTTGAAAAAATCTGCGCGGATCAGGGAGTAACCGGAAACGAATGCTCCTGTTCGGAATCAGGCAGCAGCGTCTCAAATTCTATTTAGTGCAGGCGCGATGTTTCGCCAGTAGTTCTGCGATCTGAACGGCGTTTGTGGCGGCGCCTTTGCGAAGGTTGTCGCTGACGCACCAGAAACTGAGCCCGTTCGGATGGGAAATATCACGGCGGATGCGACCAATATAGACTTCGTCACTTCCATCACAGGTGGAAGGGAGCGGGTATGAAAGATTCTTCAAGTCATCAACGACAGTGATTCCGGGGAAATCCGCAAATAACTGTCGGGCTTCTTCGGGAGAGATGGGACGTTCTGTTTCGACCGTAATCGTTTCACTGTGACAGTTGGCGACGGGAATTCGAACACAAGTCGGATTGATTTGAATCGAATCATCACCCAGAATCTTGCGGGTTTCGTACACCATTTTCATTTCTTCGCTGGTGTAGCCTTCCTCTTTTTCGCTGCCGATCTGAGGAATGGCATTGAAAGCGATCGGGTGCGGAAAGACCTGATAATCATGGCTTTTCCCATCCAGATAGGCTCGGGAACCTTCCATGAGATCGCTGGTGCCGGCAACTCCTGCACCGCTGGTCGCCTGGTAAGTGCTGACAATCACGCGGCGAATGCGGGAGGCATCATACAACGGCTTGAGAGCCATGACCATCTGAGTGGTCGAACAGTTCGGGCTGGCGATGATGCCTTTTGCTGCGAGGGCTGCTTCCGGATTGATCTCGGGAATGACCAGTGCCACATCCGGTTTCATTCGCCAGTAGCCTGATTCATCAATCACAATCGCACCTGCGGCGACTGCTGCAGGCAGGTATTCTGCTGCGACATCATCGGGTGTAGATGCGATGACGAGTTCAACGCCTTCAAACGAATCTTTGGTCAATTCTTCAAGTGTGTACGTTTTTCCCTGGAATTCCAGTGTTTTACCAGCAGATCGGGCGGAAGCCAGAAAACGAAATTGTTTTGCCTGGAAGTTTCGATCTTCCAGCAGTTTCCGCATGATGTGCCCTACAGCACCGGTGGCACCAAGAATGGCGACAGTATCAAACACTTTGAAATCTCCAGAGAACTAAATGGTTAAAAGTCTTTTCTCAGATTCACTTTAAGTCAATTGCTATAGAAAATCTTACGATAACGTTAATTTGCGAATCAGCCGTTATAACACGATCCCGATTGATACGACAGCCTCCTGGCGTAGGTGGTTCATGCCGCAGGAATGCTCAAAATTCATTTTGTTTTGCGCGTAAACTCTGATTGAATCGACCATTATATGGTTTACAGTGAGTTTCGTCCAACCGGTGAGGGGTTTCGGTTTGAACAGGCAGTTGACTGAGGAAAGTTTATTTTTGAAATCAGAAAATCTCCTCTGATTCGAAGCGAATCAGCAGCTTTTTAGCAGCAAAATATAAAATTCGGGAACCGATGCTACTAGGGGCAAA
>NZ_CALFPF010000609.1 GCF_937919775.1 uncultured Gimesia sp. | reverse complement strand
AGATGATCGCCGGCCGCCCTGGGTGCGGAGTCTTTTCCACGCGAGAAAACATAGCCGGTGATCACACGCTGGTCATTGGGGATTTGATTTTTCACCCAGAGTTCCACCGCATACTGATCGCCCAGTTCTTTTACCGTGGCTTTCATGCGTTTGCCGGCAAATGTGGGAATCTGATCGACGGACGGAGTCGGTTCGTTCGCAGAACCGCCATCCCCCTGTTCCAGAAACCGCAGCCCAATCTGCATTTCCTGTGGTGACGGCTCACGCGAAAATAACGTTCGGTAAACTCCATCAATGCGTTTTTCGGACGATTCCCCCTCTAAGCGTTTCGCCAGCTGCTGCGCCTGCTGTCTCACAAACGGAGAGTTTAACACAAACAACTGCTGTAATGGGGTTGTCGTTTTGGATCGGCGGGCGGCATGAATCGCCGGGTCGGGAAAATCATACGACTGCAGGAACGTGCTCAATTTGTGACGGGAAACTGTGGCGTAAATCCCGCGACGATGAAACGTCGGATCATCAATGTCGCCGGAAGGACCGGCCTGTGTCGCATCCAGATCATTCCCCGCAGCCAGCAGGGCATCCCGATAGACTTCCGCTTCCAGTCGTCTGCGATTGAAATACGAGAGCAGTCGATTATCAGGATCAAGTTTCGCCTGCGATTCCGATAACACCACGTTGGATGTCTGTTGATAAGTCGCCGACAGCATGATCAGCCGATGCAGTTTTTTAATCGACCACCCCTGATCCATAAACCAGACGGTCAGATCGTCCAGCAGTTCCGGATGGCTGGGCAGGGCACCGGTTTTGCCAAAATTGCTCGGGGTATCGACCAGACCTTCACCGAAATGATGCTGCCAAACCCGATTCACCATCACGCGTGCCGTCAGAGGATTATCGCGGCTCGCAATGCTCCGTGCCAGTTCCAGCCGGCCGCTTCCATTTTTGAAAGGCTCCGATTTCTCGCTGGAAAGCACTTTCACAAACTGGCGCGGAACAACCTTTCCCAGGTTTCCGGCATTTCCGCGAATGAAAATATTCAAATCACGGGGCTTGTTGGGATAATACACGATCTTCATCCGATCTTCGGTGATCTCTTCCACACGAATCTGCTCTTCCGTCAAGGCATTGGCCACCGGCAGCTCAAAACCCGGCGTCGTTTTTTTGATGTCTTCAATTTTGGCTTTGTTCTCTTTGATCGTCTGATTGTGTGCAGCAATCAATGCCGTATTCTGTTTTAACTCTTCCGGCGGAATCGGAAATTGAATCGAAATCTGTTTCTTTAAATCGGGACGCGGCGCATTCAGCGGAAACTCCGTCTTGCCCGCCTGTTTCATCTGTTCTTTCAACAACGCATTTCGCTTGTTTAACTCTTTAATTTGATCGGTCAGTGCTGTGCTCTGCTTTGTCAATGCCTCAGCTTGATCACGCGCGGGCTGAGTTTTGGCGACTTCCGCATCAGAAATAATCGGCCGCGTCGTCTGTCTGACCGAGGCAAACACGCCCGCAATGCCGTAATAATCTTCAACGGTCAACGGATCATATTTGTGATCGTGACAGCGGGCGCAGGCCATCGTCAGCCCCAGCAGACCACGGCACAAACTGTCGACCCGGTCTTCCCAGTCGTCAGCGTAACGATTCTCCAACGTCACTTGAGACAGCGCCACTTCCTTGTGATAGGAAGGCCCCAGCCCCATATAACCGAGTGCGGGATAATCTTCAGGGCCGGTCTCCGGAAGAAAGTCGGTCGCCAGTTGACGAATGATAAATTCATCGTAAGGCATATCATCATTCAACGCTTTGATGACCCAGTCACGATACCGATAGGCGTGAGGATAGGGACCGTTATGTGGCCCCATATTCGTGTTGTCTTCCGCATACCGCGCGACATCCAGCCAGTGACGTCCCCAGCGTTCACCATAATGCGGAGACTGCAGCAGACGATCAATCAACTGCGCATATGCCTGAGGGGAAGTGTCTTTAACAAACCGGTCGACTTCCTGTGGAGTCGGAGGCAGGCCGATCAAATCGAAATAAACACGACGAATAAGCGTCTGTTTCCCCGCAGCAGGCGCCGGAGAAAAGCCTTTGGCTTCCTGTGCCGCCAGTATAAAGGAATCAATTTTGTTAACCGGCCAGTCCTGTCGTTTTACCGCGGGAGCAGCATGACTTTGGGGAGCCTGAAAGGACCAGAACTCGCGTGCCTTCACAAAATCAATTTCGGTTTTCGTTTTGCTCGCTGTTTTTGTCTCGCGGGGATCAGGTGCCCCCATCGCAATCCACTTTTCAAAATTCGCAATCACCTCATCCGGAAGTTTGCCTTTGGGAGGCATCTGGTAGCTCTCTTCACCATACCGCAGTGTTTCCAGCAACAGACTTTCTTCCGGTTTCCCCGGCACAAGAGCCGTTCCCGAATCGCCCCCTTTCAGGGTGCCGTGTTTCGAATCCAGCAGCAGACTCCCTTTGAGATTTTTCGTATCTGCGGAATGGCATTCATAACAATGCTGAATCAAAACCGGACGAATCTTCTTTTCAAAGAAATCAAGTCCCTGCTGATCCGACTGTGGTTCCGCTGCGGAAAGCTCAGGTATCAGCAAACCGAACAGGCTCGTGATTACGATGACGCTTGTCACTTTTTGCAAAGTTTTCATAGTCATGTTCTACGATGATTAAAGTCAGGTGGGAATAAGCCGCGCAGGCTGAGGTTTTCTGTCTTGTATCTTGTTGTATCACAATCAGATACATCAAGCATGCTTTATATCCTATCGGGAAAAACCGGGAATAACAATATAATATTTAAAAAAGGCTCCCCGGATGCGAAATATTTCGCTGATTTCCCCTGTTTCCGGCTGTCTCTGAGTCTAATCTTCCAACGAATCAGAGTGTTCTTCAACACGGTTCTACTCCGAAGCAGCATTGTCCCGTTAGAAACAGCTTTCTGAGTTACGTCCCGCACTTATTCTGTCAACGGATATTGAATGAGCTCGCCTTCCTCGTTAGTCTGAATAAACACAAATCGAAAAAGGAATCGCTCTGATTTCCTGCCTTGAGTCACAACTGCGTTCCCTGAAGTGAGGACTTGTTATGTTACTGAAAGCGCCCGCCCATGCGAGTCGAATTCTGATCATCGCCGCTTTGATTTGCTTCTGCCTGAAAACCTCGTACGCAGCTGAACCCGCAGATGCAACAGCGAAACCGCAACCCCCCGGCTTTTCCATTCCCTACATCGACCTCAACGATCAGGCGCATCGACAAGTAGTCGTTGATCGGGAAGAGGGACAGTACCTGGGACATCCCACAACGGTCCTGCTGGAAGACAACAAAACCATGCTCTGTGTTTATCCTAAGGGACACGGGAAGGGGGGCATTGTTTACAAGCGTTCCAACGATGCCGGCAAAACATGGAGCGAACGTCTGCCGACTCCCGCTTCCTGGATGACCTCCAGAGAAGTGCCGACCCTGCATCGGGTCATTGATGCGAACGGTAAAAAACGGATCATTATGTTCTCCGGCCTGTACCCCGCGCGGATGGCGGTTACCGAAGATGACGGCCAGACCTGGAGCGAACTCAAGCCGATTGGCGACTGGGGCGGCATTGTGGTCATGGGTTGTGTCGAACCGCTGAAAACCGGCAAAGGCCATTACATGGCGTTGTTTCACGACGACGGCCGCTTTATCTCGAAAGATTCCAAACAGGAATCGCCGATTGCCTTCACACTTTATAAAACGCTTTCCACAGATGGCGGCTTGACCTGGTCGAATCCTGAAGCAATCCATAAATCCTCCGAGTATCATATCTGCGAGCCCGGCATCATTCGTTCTCCCGACGGAAAACAACTGGCCGTCCTCCTCCGCGAAAACAGTCGTCGTCACAATTCACAGATCATCTTTTCCAACGATGAAGGCAAAACCTGGACCGCCCCCCGCGATCTGCCCGGCTCCTTAAACGGCGATCGCCATACCGGCAAATACGCTCCCGACGGGCGACTGCTGATTTCGTTCCGCAGCAAAACTCCCAAAGGTCATACCGCTCCCACCGAAGGGGACTGGGTCGCCTGGGTCGGCACTTATGACGATCTCGTGCAAGGCAAAGAAGGGCAGTACCATGTCCGCCTGAAAGACAACACCAAAGGCGCCGACTGCGCTTATCCCGGCGTCGAAATTCTGCCTGACGGCACGTTTATCCTCACCACCTACGGCCACTGGGAACAAGACAAAATGCCTTATATTCTCAGCATCCAACTCAAACTTTCCGAACTCGATGCACTTGCAAAAAACAATTAAACAAATCCCCCAACGATTTTGACGATCAAAAATCATACATACTTTTTCAAACAACTTGTTTAAGTGATCCGACTCCATTCGTAGGGGATGACCCATGTGTCA
>NZ_CALFPF010000608.1 GCF_937919775.1 uncultured Gimesia sp. | reverse complement strand
TGGGAGTCTGAAACTACTTCTCGTCCAGCATCTCTCTGATTTTCTGTTTGACTTCACTGATCAGGAACGGTTTTCCCTGGACCTTATTCAAACCGACCGCGTCAGCCAGATACGTGCCGCGGATGATCATGCGTAATTGTCCGGTATTCAGTTCGGGAATCAGCACTTTCTTATATTGCTTGATCACATCGCCCAGATTTTTGGGGAACGGATGCAGATAACGAATGTGGGCATGCGCGACTGATAAACCTTCCTTGACCGATTGCTTGACCGCAGTCCGGACCGCTCCGTAAGTTCCCCCCCAGCTGATCACCAGCAGATCACCCGACTCCGGACCTTCAACGGTCTGTTCCGGAATGAAGTCGGCAATCCCGGCGATTTTGTTTGCCCGGAGTGTGGTCATAAACTGATGATTCTCGGGTGAGTAATTCACGTTACCGGTCACGTCCGATTTTTCCAGACCGCCGACACGATGTTCGCAACCGGGAGTTCCGGGAGTCACCCACGGGCGGGCTTTCTTTTCGTTCCGCAGGTAAGGCATGAATGGTTCGTCCCCCTGTGTATTCTCGTGAGAAACCTTGATCGGCTTCAGGCTGGAGATGTCAGGAATCTTCCACGGCTCGGCTCCGTTGGCGATATAACCATCGCTGAGCAGCAGCACGGGAGTCATAAATTCGACAGCGATCCGCAGCGCTTCCTGTGCCATCTCGAAGCAGTCCGCCGGTGTCGCAGGCGCGACGAGAGGCATTGGGCAGTCACCATTGCGACCGAACATGCACATATACAGGTCCGACTGTTCTGTTTTGGTTGGCAGCCCGGTACTCGGGCCCCCGCGTTGAACATCCACCACGACCAGCGGCAATTCCATAATCGCAGCCAGACCCATGCCTTCCCCTTTCAGGGCAATACCGGGACCGCTGCTGGCGGTAATCGCCAGATCGCCTGCGTAAGAAGCGCCAATCACACTTGTGATCGCGGCGATTTCATCTTCCGCCTGAAAGGTCACCACGTTGAAATTCTTCAGTTTGGAAAGCTCATGTAAAATATCGCTGGCGGGCGTAATCGGATAACCGCCGTAGAACAACTGCTTTCCGGCCAGTTTGGCTGCCGTTACAAAACCAAACGCCAGCGCTTCGTTTCCGGTCACCTTGCGGTAATTGCCCGGTGGCAAATCCGCAGGATCAACGTGATAATGCACGGTCATCGCTTCGGTAGTAATGCCATAGTTATAACCGGCGTGTAACGCTTTCAGGTTCGCTTCCACCAGTTCAGGTTTCTTGGCGAACTTCGATTTGACCCACTCTTCCGTCGGTGTGGCATCGCGCTGATAGAGCCAGTAGACCAGCCCCATCGCGAAAAAGTTTTTGCAGCGTTCCGCTTCACGCGGTGAAAGCCCCAGTTCCGCCACGGCGTCGCGCGTCAGGCTGGTCATCGGTACTTTCTGCAACTGATAAGCGGCCAGAGATTCATCGTCGACCAGCGGATTACCTTCATAACCGGCTTTCGAAAGATTGCCCGATTCAAAGGCGTCTTCGTTGACGATCAGCGTGCCGCCCCGTTTCAGGTCCGCCACATTCGTTTTCAAAGCAGCCGGGTTCATGGCGATCAGTGTATCTACTTCATCGCCGGGCGTATAAATATCAGAGCTGGAGAAACAGATCTGAAAACCGCTCACGCCACCCAGCGTTCCGGCGGGTGCGCGAATTTCGGCGGGAAAGTCGGGTAAAGTGCTGACATCATTACCGAACACAGCCGACACATTCGTGAACTGCGTGCCGGCCAACTGCATGCCATCGCCACTATCTCCACAAAAACGAATAACAACAGCATCCAACTGTTCGCTGATCTTGCCATTCGCACCAGATACGTTTGTGGTCGCCATTCTGAATTTTACTCCCCGGTTGCCACCTTGTGTCAGGTGGTACTGTCGCAGTTGAATGAAAAAATATGTTTAAATGTCTGTTTTTCTGATGATGGCAACAGCCGTTGATCAAACGGAAATCCGCGTCCGCTGATCCGGGCCTCTTCCCTCTAACGGGAAACCAGCTCAAAATCAATCACTGAAATCATCGAAACCATGGAAAACGGCTGGTGTGCTCTCTCTGATATGAGTCGGGTCGATTTACATCGCCGGCAAGGAGGGAAAGACGCAGGGGTATTTCTCGCTTGGTTTTCACAATTCAATGAATCATTAAGTCTGGATGGCGATTACCTTACAATACCTTTTGAGCATTGAAGTTCCGGCTTCAGACTTCCGTGCTGTCCATCACAGTCTGTTCACCATCGCTCCGTCAATCGGCAAACTCTACGTAATAGAATCATTCCTTATAATCGGCATTCTTGCACCAAAATCAATACATGGAAAGGCCTTAAATAGCACATTCTTCAGTGATTCTTAAGATTTTCTCTCACCTGGTACAAAATCGCTTCAAACTGTAGGAATTATAGGCAGTCGCAGCCCACATCCAATAAAAAGTCTACAATAATATCTAATTTAACCTGCACTGTCTGGGTCCATCAATGAGACCGCATATGATTTGCTCATTTTCATAAAAAAACAGGGAACAGAAACCCTTGGATCTCTGCTCCCTGTGATGACACCAGTTTCGACACGACGGTCATTACATTTTTGACATCACGTAAAAATAATTCATGATATCGTGCGGCAGCTCTTGTACATCGATATTGTTAAAACCAGCCTCTTCCAGCATCTCGCAAGCCAGCTCGCGGCCCCAGCAGGTCCCCAGCCCCGCACCGCCCTGCGCGAGCGAAACGGTCATGCAGTGCATTGTAGAGATCGTATAAAACATCGGTCCCAGCGGATTGGTAATATTTTTCTCCACATGACTTGAAGCGGCGATATCCTGCATCAGGAAAGTACCCCCCGGTCGCAGGGCGGCATTCACTTCACTCAACACCTGAGCGGGATTGGCCTGATCGTGAATCACATCAAAGGCAGTCACCAGATCGAATTCGCTGACCGCGTTCATCTGCGAGACATCCTGCACCTGGAATGTGACGTTCGACACGCCGCGCTCAGAGGCAGACTGTTGGGCCCGCCCGATCGATTCTTCGGAAATATCATAGCCCGTAAAACGGCTCTCGGGATAAGCGGCTGCCAGCGCAATCAGCGCCAGACCACTGCCACAGCCGATATCCAGTACATCGATGCCGGCTTTCAATTTCGCTTCCAGACCGGGCACCAGAGGCAGAATATGCTCGAACAGACCGCAGACAACCGACGAATAACTCTCTTCGGCCATGACTTCGTGGAACCGGGCAAACTCAGAATAGGGAACGCCGCCCCCTTCTCGAAAACAATCGAGGATTTTGTCTTCGACCGTACCTAATACCGAAAACCATTGCATGGTGGTCGCAAAATTATTCGAGCCGGCGGCCCGCGTCAGCAGCGCCGCATGTTCGGCCGGTAAAAAATAAGTCTTCAAGACCGGATCATATTCCACAATGCCGCCGGTCACCATCGCGCCCAGCCATTCCCGGACGTAGCGTTCGTTCAATCCGGCCTGTGCAGCAATTTCACCGCTGGTGGCGTGTTCCATCTCACTCATGATGTCAAACAGCCGCGCACGATGGCCAATCGAAATCATGAATGACAGACCACTGTGATTCACAATCTGCAACAGCTTCTGCCCAAACTCATCCGTCCGTTCCGCATCAATATTCAGATTACAATTGTTACACATCGCAAACACCTCTTTCCTTACATCTGGCTAAAACAGCAAATTTCATTTTCAATAAACGATCAGGCCCGCTGTACCACATCTGATTTACTGAGCGAAAAACGCGGCCGAATGTTACCATTTTTTTTCCAAAAATTGAACGATGGTGAACAAAAACCAGTAAACCGAGTGTCTCACACGACTTAGATCCGAGAAACGATTCTTTTTTCTACTCAAATCTTGTACTCGTCTTCTCTGTTCTTCAAAATGAATGCCACCCCTGTTCTCTCCCCGCAAGAAACGAGACACACCACCATGAAAAAAATTCTGCTGGCCGGCCTGCTCTGCTGTTTTTGTCTCCCGATGGTTCCCGCGTCTGCTGCAGAACGCTTCCTGGTAGAGAACGGGCAACCCCGCGCAGAGATCATCATTTCCGCCACACCTCCGCGGACCACACGGCTTGCAGCGCAGGAACTGCAGACGTATGTCGAGAAGATCTCCGGTGCGAAGTTGCCGATTGTTACCGAACCGAGTGGCAAGGCTCCCGTCAGTATCTTCATCGGCCAGAGTGCGCACACCGAGCAACGGGGCATCACCGCTGCAGGGCTGAAGTACGGCGCCTACCGAATCGTCTCCGGCGAGAACTGGCTGGCGCTGATCGGCGATGATACAGATTTCGTTCCCATCGAACCCTGGCCACGAAACAACAGGGACATTGTCAACGGAAAAGCACAACAGGCGTGGGACGCGATTACCGGGAAACACTGGGGTTATCCGCATTCGCAAATCTATAAACATTACACCGGTCCCACCGCATTGTTCGGAACTCCCAACGAACAACAGGTCGACAAAAACAGTCAAGTGAATGTCTGGGGATTTGACGAGCGCGGTTCTTTCAACGCAGTCTGCGGTTACTTGCGCGGTCTGGGTGTGCGCTGGTATCTGCCGGGTGAGTTGGGGGAAATCGTACCTGACCTGAAAACGATTCCACTGCCCGTCATCGATCAGAGTGTGCAGCCTGATTTTCCACTGCGAACCATTAATTTTCGATTCGGCACTTATGGGCGCGATGTGGCAATGTGGGCGATGCATCTCGGCTTGCGGGAACCTTTCGGTCGGCAGGCCGCACATGGTCTGGATCATATGACGCATAACGAGTACACACTTCAGAATCATCCGGAGTGGTTTGCGCTGTACGGCGGCAAACGGGATACGCAGTCCGGTAAACGGCTCAATCAGTTGTGTTATTCGAATGCAGAGTTGTTCGACGAGACCGTGCGATATGCCCGCGCTCAGTTTGACCATTTCGATATGGACGCGGTTTCGGTGATGCCCCCCGATGGTTATACGGCGATCTGCCAATGTGAAAAATGTCAGGGGAAAGACACCCCCGATCGCGGCTACCGCGGGGCGCTTTCCGATTATGTCTGGGAGTTTGTGAATCGTGTCGCCAAAGAAGTCGGCAAAACGCACCCCGATAAAAAGATTTCCAACTGCGCTTACGGCACCTACACGCAGCCTCCGCTCAAGATTGAGAAACTGGAACCGAACGTGCAGGTGATCATCGTTGGCGGCCGTCGCCCCACCAGCGCGGACCGCGATGACATCAACCAGTTACGCGCGGACTGGGTCAGGAAAACCGATAACCCGCTGGTGATTTTTGAAAACTATCCCTTTACCGCACGCGGATTTTATCTGCCCGCTTATATCCCGCGCGTCCTCGGCGAGAGTATCAATGCAACCAAAGGAACGTCGCGGGGGGAAGACATCTGGCTCAGCATGGACTTTCGTGAGAATGCCGTCGGCTATAACCATTTTCTGGTTTACTTCACAGCGCGAATGTACTGGGGGGGCAAGGACCAGAATGCCGTCGCGATGTTCGACGAATACTGTCGGCTGTTTTACGGCCCCGTTGCCAACGAGATGCAGGCGTTTTTCAGTTACTGTGAAGAACACTGGCGCGAAATGGAAACAGACGGCGACAAAGCACATCACGCGCTGGAACTGTTTGCCGTTGCCAAATCCAAAGTCGGTGACGACTCCGTTTATGCGCGACGGGTGCAGTTGATCGACAACTACCTCAACGGACTTCGCAACAAGAGTAAACAGCTGGCACAAAAACGGGGGCCGGTGCCGACGCTACGTCTCGTGGGTGATCCCCTGGGCGAAATCGTGATCGACGGAAAACTCGACGAAACACTCTGGCAGAAATGTCCGACCGCCTCAACCGGCCAACTGCGCGAACTGCAGACCGGTCGCCTGCCCGTATATGGCACCTCGATTAAATCCCAGTGGCTCGGCAATAATCTTTACTTCGCGATCCGTTGTGAAGAGACGCCGGGTGAAAAGCCCAATATCACCACAACGAAAAAAGGAGATCAGGCCCTCTGGTACGGCGATGCGGTGGAAATTCTACTCGCAACGGAGTCGCACAATTATTATCAGATCGCCGTCAACCCGGCCGGCGCAGTGGTCGACCTGGATCGCGGTGCCGACAGGAACAACTGGTTCAACTGGGATTCCCAGGCCGAAGTCGCCACACAAGTCGCCGACGGTTTTTGGACCGCTGAGATTCGCATCCCCATCGTACAGGATGAAAACGATCCTCTGCATCAGGTGATCGGACACAAGCCAACGGTCAGCCTGCCGTGGTTCATCAATGTCTGTCGCCAGCGCATCCGGGAGAACGGCACAGAGTATTCTGCCCTTGCACCGACGGGAACAGCGGGTTTCCACGAACCGATGAAGTTCGCACACTTTTATCGCGGACTGTCCCATCAGTTCGAAGCGGATCCCACCGTCACCGATTACCTGATCGCCAGCCGAGACGCGGAAAAACTGATGCGTCAGCGAAAATGGAATGAGGC
>NZ_CALFPF010000607.1 GCF_937919775.1 uncultured Gimesia sp. | reverse complement strand
AGGACTGACTAGAATTTAGGTTCAGACCTGACAATTCAATAACTGAATGAAATTGCTGAAAATTGTGATTTCCGGCTAAGAAAAAATATTGCCGAATTTTGCAGTGGGTGTATACTCGCATGTCACTGTAATTTTCGTAAAATACGTAATGCACACATTATTCCTGAATAGTCCGTTTTATAGAAATAATGTGCTCATGCCCTCGTGATGACAAGACTGAATGTAGTCATCGACCAAAATGGCCGAAATTTCTGATATGTTGACTCACAGATTTGCTGTGAGTACCATTTTATCTAGTTCAAATTGTATTCTTCGTAGCGCCTACGAGTTACACATCGCTGGTTAAATATTAGAAAAAATGCTGGCAGTATGAAAGACCGGAGCTAAAACGTGTCCGTCACACAATTCACTGAGCAAGAATTAAAGGATCTGGAAGAAAAAACCACAATCCCGCGTTTTTTATTCTTACCGATGGGACTTGTTGGACTTTGGTGCTTAGCCGTTTACTGGCCCAGCCATGCGATCGGGTGGCAGATTTTCTGGACACTCTTCACTTCGTATTGCCTCTTCTGCTGGACCAGCTGCTTTCACGAGTGCTCGCACCACACTCTTTCTGGTTCCAAATATGCCAGTATCTGGCTGGGACGTATTCTGGGAACAGCGATGTTCGTCCCTTATACGATCTATCGCGAAAGCCACATTCGCCATCACGCCTACTTGAATAAACCCAGCGACTGGGAACTCTGGCCTTATTCAGACCCGAGTACCTCACTCCGCTTTCGCCGGGTTTTCATCTGGTTTGACCTCCTGTTGGGGCTTTTTATGGCACCCTACATTTACGGTCGAATTTTCTGGCATAAAGACTCGCCGCTGACTGACCCCAAACTCCGACGAACGATCCGCTATGAATATGCGTTTATGGTTCTCTTCTGGGGATCAGTGTTGGGAACCTGTGCCTATTTCGGCACGATCTGGGACCTCGTACGCGTCTGGTTCCTGCCTCACTATCTGGCAGGAATTTACCAAAATACCCGGAAGTTTACCGAGCACCTGGGTATGAGCAGTTACGACCCGATGCTGGGAACACGCACGGTCGTGGGTTCCAACATCATCACCAAATTATGCACTTATTTTAACTTCGACATTTTTGTACATGGCCCGCACCACCGCCATCCAAGAATCGCCCACAACCTGCTTCTCCAAAAAATGGATGACTACCAGGAGCAGAACCCGGACGTGAAATATCCGGTCTTTACAAGTTACTGGGGTGCCATCATCGACATGGCTCCGTCGTTTATCTTGAAACCCGGGGTCGGCATGAATGCGGGCGCACCAGCGCCAGCCAAAGAGAAAAAACAGATCGACAACTTCGTGCAGGATGTCGCAAAAGAAGTTCTGGCCGATACGGATATTGCCAGCAGCTAGCCTGTATCCTGGGTGAAAACCGTTTTCCTCTTGCTTCCTGCGGTAGCCGTTCAACCACGTTTTCTTAAGTGTCCCGTTTGTAGAATGGGAGTGTGGTCACTTTTACCGGAAATCGTTTCCCACGAATATCAGCATCCAGAACCTGCCCCGGTTCAGCAAAGGCTGCTTCGACATATGCCATTCCGATCGGCATGTCGAGCGTGGGAGAAAAGGACCCGGATGTCACGATTCCGACCTGGTGATCCCCCTGAAACAGCTGGGATCCTTCGCGGGCGGCACGCTTTCCTTCCAGGGTGAAGCCCACGCGGACTTTCCGGTCTTCACGGGCCTTGGCAGAGATTAGAGCTTCCTTACCGATGAAATCAGCTCCCTGCAGCTTCACAGCGAAGTTCAGACCGGCGGTAAACGGATCGGTTTGCTCATCCAGCTCATGTCCATATAAAGGCATCGCTGCTTCCAGTCTCAATGTATCTCGACAGCCTAATCCGGCCGGGATTAACCCCACCGACTGCCCATCCGCTATCAAACGTTCCCAGAGCATCACAGCCTGCGATTGATCAAGCACCACTTCAAAACCGTCTTCGCCGGTATAGCCGGTGCGGCTGACAAGTGCATCCACACCCAGAACCCTGGTTTCGATGCCGAAATAATATTTGATCTCACTCAGATCCGCTTCAGCTAAAGGATTCAGAACGCCCAGTGATTCCGGTCCCTGCAAAGCCAGCATGAATTTTTCGCAGGTCAGGTCTTCGATTTGAACATCAAATCCCTGTCTTTGTTTCCCGATCCAATCGACAATTTTCAAGCGAT
>NZ_CALFPF010000606.1 GCF_937919775.1 uncultured Gimesia sp. | reverse complement strand
GAATATTTTCATAAACGAGACCAGGTCAAAGGAAAATTACGACAGGATGTCGCAACAATTCAACAACGCAGTCATCGAATTTAAAGGTTCGATCAGGATGC
Organism: uncultured Gimesia sp.; assembly: GCF_937919775.1. Lineage (GTDB taxonomy): Bacteria > Planctomycetota > Planctomycetia > Planctomycetales > Planctomycetaceae > Gimesia. The sequence goes on along the minus strand of NZ_CALFPF010000606.1, from coordinate 2,007 downwards.
TGAACTTTCAAAAATCAATATCCTCAATGAAGTGCCAGATTTTCTGCGCGCTGTTGTTGTCCGTGTTCTTAAACGGCTGCGCGGCGATCCACCCGATCAAGGGGATTCCTGCGCAATATCTGCCTTCTGAATACAAGGCAGATATGCGATCCGGAAAGGAAACCATCGATCTCTCTCTGCTGAGACAGCCGGCGCCAAAACATTACCTGCTTGATTCTGGAGATGTTCTGGGAGTGTATATCGAAGGCGTACTCGGCCAGTTTAAGGATGTGCCACCGGTACATTTTCCTCAGTCTCAGGAAGTAGCCCCCTCGCTCGGTTACCCTATTCCCATCCGCGAAGACGGAACGATCTCGCTTCCACTGATTGGCAGTGTTTTTGCCAGAGGGCTCACACTCACACAACTCGAAGACACAATCCGTCGCAAATATACGACTGAAAAAAGTATCCTGCGAGAAGGGCGCGACCGCATTCTGCTCAGTCTCCAGAAACCGCGATCATACCGTGTGCTTGTAATTCGTCAGGAAAACTCAAGTGACATTGTTGGCAGCAGTGCTGGTACTTTGAATGTCGGAAAATCCAAACGGGGCACCGGTCGCGTTATCAACCTGCCTGCCTACAGTAACGATGTACTGCATGCACTGGCCGAAACGGGTGGCCTGCCTGGACTGGATGCAGAAAATTCGATCTATATTATTCGAGGCGCTGCGCACGGGGTGAACCAGCCGATCAGCCCACAACCTATTCAAACGGGTACCAGCACATCAGATAATTCTACCTCTCGCCACGGCATTCAGCAGGTTTCCGATTCTTATACACCGATTCCGTTTGCAAATCCGACACCAGCCGACCCTGCATTTCAGGTCGGTCAGCCTCTCTATTCAATTGATGGCGGCACGTTTTACGGCTCCGATGAATTCATGGCCCCCACAATCATAAATGAGTCGACAATGCAGAGATCCGGAATTATCAAGATCCCCATTCGTCTGAGCCCGGGCGAACAGATTCATTTGACGCGCGAAGAGATCATCCTGCATGATGGCGATGTGGTGTTTATCGAATCTCGTGAAACCGAAATTTTCTATACCGGCGGTTTACTGGGCGGCGGACAATACACGCTGCCTCGCGATTATGACCTGGATATTCTGGGAGCTATTTCTATTGCCCAATCGGCTCGGGGGGGCGGATCGAGCAAGTCATCCGGAGGTCCTTCCGCATTGAACCAGGACGTCACCATCAGTGCCAGTAACGCGATCATCCTGCGACAGCTTCCCAATGGAACTCAGTTGCCGATCAAAGTCGATCTGTACGAAGCAGTCCGCAACCCCAGCCAGCGCGTTCTGATTCAACCTGGCGATTATGTTATTTTGCAATATACCAAATCAGAAGCCATTGGCGCGTTTGTTGAAAAGCATCTGCTTGAAGGCGCACTGTTCGGACTGGCAGCTTCCAACCTTCAAGGCGGAGGAGGCGGAGGTAACTAGAGCGCATCCATTTAACCATATCGCCTCTCATTCTAATAGACTCGGCCCAAATAGTCCTGGAGACGCTACAGTAAACTTGGACACAGGCTGATCTGCTGAATCAGACTCATGCGATCCGCCCGACATCAGACAGGACGTTGATTACTTTTGGATGACAAATCCCAGTTTTTCGTCGGGAACAGCCAATAAGACACTGCCGGTATGCTGGTTTTCGACCTTTGCTCCGCGGCCGATTAACAGCAGTTTGTCAGTCACGCGTTCCACGCCCAGGCTGCATTCGATATCGTATTTTGCGATGAAATTTAAGTCGACGTCAGCTTTCAGGAGTTTTGTGCCATAACAGCCAAACCACCATTGATTGTCCGCAAACGTTGCCGTTTGAATCCCCATTAAGGTATAGCCGCTTTTCAGGACATGCTTTTTAAGAAATTTGAAGTTCTCGTCATATTCATAGAGGTAATTCTCATTCACGTCTTTGGGAAGCCCGCCCACCACAATGAACTTGCCCTGATGATAAGCGATA
>NZ_CALFPF010000605.1 GCF_937919775.1 uncultured Gimesia sp. | reverse complement strand
CATGATTTTGTGTGTCATAGCTTTTTCCATTGACCGTAATTTGATCTTTAGTCCATTCTACGGGCAGATCTTCAACTAGTCTGGCAATCAGAGAATTCGAGCCCGGGTCTCCGAACAGAACCAGATTTTTGTCGGCGATGATCTGGTCAGTAACTTCCGTATCGTTGATGACTGGCACTTTCGCTCTCAACCATTTATCGAATTCCTTTTCAAACAGAGCCAGAACAGAAAGCGACCAATCATTGAGTTCTGCTTTCCAGGGCTTGCCGGTGCCTTTCACGCAGACGAAGGGCAGTGTGAACGCATCATCAATCGGGCCTTGCAGATTGTGGCGTTTTCGCTGTTCCGGATTGTCGATGAAGGTTCTGGAGTCGTCATAATTAAGAACATCCCAGCCACGGTTACTTCTCACATAATACACCTGTGGCAGCAGGCCATTGGCGGCAGATTCGAGCGGGAGCAGGTTCCCATCCAGTTCTACATTAGGCGCGACGTCCCGGGCAATGGAGAGGGCGTTTACATTTTCGGTCGTCAGCTTCAGATTGCCGGAGTCTTCATCAATGCCTCCTTCCACAATTGTGGGTTCATACATTTCGTCGAGTTCTTCGATGGTCAACCATTCGCACTCATTGTATTTGGGAGTGTGCGTGATAAAGCGAATTTCTTTTTTGCCGGGCCAGTCAGGACGGCCTTGTCTGGAATGCTGCAGTAAATCAGCGAGGTAATCCTGATAGGCGGGCATCCGCGACTGGTGGCCTGCATCGGGGCTGATATACAGCGGGATTTCGATATTCTGTTCTTTCGCTTTCTCCACCATTCTTGTACTGGAAACCAGTTGTTTGTCTTTTCCACCACCATAGGTCACAACGGGGACGTTGGCAGCATTCAATGCATAGTCAATCGAGTCGTAAATGTGCAGAGTTTTGTGCTGGTAATGGGGTAGTTTTTCTTTGTAGTTCTGATACTGATAAAAGTCGACAAAACCGGCACCGGGGCCGACGCCGCTCCAGAGAGAAGGGTAGTGCAGACCCAGATGCCAGGATCCCGCGCCCCCCATTGAAAAGCCACGCAGTGTAATCCGTTTTTTGTCGATCAGGAAGCGTCTTTTTACATCGTCAATCGCTTCGTGTACATCGACTTCACCGCTCCAGCGCCAACCATTATCGGTTCGGCCAAAGGGTTCCAGATGCAGCCAGTCGTGCCCTTCACCAGGCCCTTTGCGATTCGGGTGAGCAATAAAAAAAACTTCATTGCGGGTACCGCCTCGACCGTGCAGTTCTACGTGCAGGGGCCAGCGCTGACTGGATTTCGTTTTGAAGTCTGCCGGAAACGTTAACGCATAAGGCTGGACCGAGCCGTCAATGACTGAGTAATAGCCGAAGATGACGGTTCCGGTTTGCTGCGTCCATTCCGGTGTGCCTGCCTTGAGTTGCTGAGCTCGTTTTAAGCCCGTTTCGAGAACCTGGTATGTGTCTTTGACATACTGGGGTTTATAAAATTCGTTATGCCTTAAAATCCATTCAGCCGCCTTGGAGAAAACTTCGACATCAGCCAGCAGTGACCGCTTGATTTCCGGATTCTGCTTCAACTCGGCGATTTGACTTTGCAGTTCTTTGAGCTGACTTTCCAATTTTGTACGGTCTTCCTGTGTCGGCTCTTGTGCCTCCAGTCGTGAGACGGTCGAAAAAATCGATGCCGACAGAAAGAGAACGCATATCAGCGGGGTACAAAAGCGGCGATTCATAGTGGAATCCTGATATTTAAAATGAAAGTTTCTCTACGAAACGAAACAGCAAAAACCGCTCAGCCGAATCCGGGTTTATGGCGGCGCACTGAAACCAGTCACATGTAAGTTCCGACCACTCCGGTTCCGCCACATCTATTCTAGGATACCATTATATCGACTTGAAAGGCCAGACAAGAGGAACAATTAACACAGTCAATATCCAGACGATCAAAGTCAGCGGACCTCCGATGCGGAGGTAGTCGCCATATTTATATCCACCGGGGCCAAAGACCATCATGTTGGTCTGGTAGCCGATGGGAGTGGCAAAGCAGGCTGCAGCAGAAATAATAAGCGTGATCACGAAGGGCATTAGATTGACATTGAGTGTTGCGGCTGCTGCGACAGTGATGGGAAAAAACAAAGTGGCGGTTGCTTTGGCTGTAATCAGGTTGGTAAAGATCAACGTGATGAAAGACAGAATTGCCAGTACAATCAGGGGGTTGTTGTTTGCCAGGCCGATAAAACCAGAGGCAATTGTAGAGGCGGCTCCGGAATTCTCAATGGCACGCCCCATTCCCAGCCCGGCTGCAATGGTGATCAGGACACCCCAGTCGATCGAGCGTTTGGCTTCGGTGGCACTGCAGCAACGGGTGGCTGTCATCAGAGCGGCTGCCACCATCGCAGCGACGATCATTTTGACATTGAAGACGGCTACCAGCAAAATCATGGACAGTAAGATCGTACGGGCAATCCAGGCGCGTTCATGGCGGGGGGGGGTGGAGTCTTCCACCTGACTGACCAGAAAGAATTCGCGTGAATTTCGTTGCTGGTCAATAAATGAGGGATGGGCTTCAATCAACAGTGTATCGCCGCGCTGCAATTCGATATCACCGATTTTCTTATTGATACGCTGGCCATTGCGGGCGACCGCAATTACGGCGGCATTGTAATTCGCGCGGAATTTTGCCGTACGAATTGACATGTTGATAAAACGAAAACTGTCCGAAACGACGGCTTCAATCAGGCAGCGTTCCGATCGCGGACCGGAAAGTTTAAACAGTTGATCGGTGGCCGGTTTGAGTCCGGGAATTTTTTGCAGGTCAATCACAGATTCCACAACGCCGACAAATACGAGCTGATCATTGGCAGCCAGTCGTTCGTTGGATGAAACCGCGGCGATGACTTCATCGTCGCGATCAATTTCCATCAGATACATGCCCGGCAGGTGACGGAGGCCGGCCTGTTCGATGGTTTTGCCGATGAGCGGGCAGCCAGGTTCGACAGTCATCTCTACGGTGTATTCCCGCGGATCATCCATCGGGGTAATCGCCGGTTTTCGTTCCGGCAGCAACCAGCGTGAACAGACCAGTAAGTAAATGAGACCGATAATCATGATCGGGACACCGATCCAGGCGATTTCAAACATGGACAAGCCGGGATGGTTGTCATGATCCTGCAGCAAACCATCAACGACCAGAGTTGTACTGGTACCTACCAGAGTGCATAAGCCTCCCAGAATGGCAGCATAGCTTAAGGGGAGCATCAGGTGTGAAATCGAAATCCGCATTTTCTTGGCCCAGTCGGAAATGACGGGCATCATCATGGCGACGACAGGAGTGTTATTCAGGAACGCGCTTAATATCGCAGAAGGAAGCATTACGCGTGCCTGGGCATCGGTGAGTGATTGGGGACGACCGAGTAACTGTTGACCGGCGAAGGCAAAACCGCCGGTTTGGCGAATCCCTTCGCTGACCACAAACAGAAACGCAACAGCAATCAACCCCTCATTAGCAAAACCTGCGACGGCTTCTCCTGCCTCGACCACTCCTGTGATGACAAGAATGGTGAGCCCTCCCATGAGAATCGTATCAGCGCCGGCACGCAGAAACGTAAGCGAGCCGATGACTCCTCCCAATACCAGGAACGTTACTACAATTTGCCAGTCCATTTTGGTCAAACATTCAAAACAAATGAAAGATAGCTCATCAAGAAGGTGAGCCGATTGTCAGATAGCCCTTTTTAATGATTGATCGCGAGTTCATCCAGAATTTCAATCAAACCTGCGTGCAAAGGGCCGTTTGTTACGATGACACCCTGGTTATTGGTCAGTTCGTATCCCTGGTCAAATTCCAGCGGTTTACCATGGATGTCGGTGACCGTGCCGCCTGCTTCTTCCACCAGCAGGACCCCGGCCGCGTGGTCCCAGATTTTTTCCCGATAGCCGGCACGAGTCGGCAGCCTCATGTAAATCTCTGCGTCACCTTGTGCGACAACCGCATATTTGGCCTGACTATCGAGCCGCCGCGGTTCTTTTTCGATGCCCAGCCTTTCAGCCACCTCTTGCGAATGACCGTGTGAACTGTGGCCCGATTCCACCGACTCGCAAAATCGAGACTGCGAAAATTCACCGGTGGTTGTGACGTGAATGGGAATCGCTGGCTGGTCCTGATTCAGGGGAATCGCGCTGGCACCCTGACCGGTGACCGCATAGTAAAGCGTTCCCTTGATCAATTCGTCCGCCGGGAAAGGTAAATTGGGGCAGCCCAACACTCCTAGTACTATTTTCCCGTTGACAATTAATGCGAGTGAAACCGCATACTGTTCTTTGCGCAGAAAGCCTTTGGTTCCATCAATGGGGTCAAGAGTCCAGAAGCGGTCGCTAAATTCTTTAGCCCCCCCTTGATCAATCCAGTGGCAGGCATTTTCGGCATTGGTTTCCGAGATGCCGGCAGAACTGAGTTCTGCAACAATCTTCTCCAGAAACTCGTGATTCTCTGGCTGATGTAACTCAGCTGCGTCTTCTTCGCCGATGATTGGATCTTGCGGAAATGCAGCGCTGATCGCCCGGCAGATGACTGCCTGGCTACTATAATCGGCAACAGTAACCGGACTCTTGTCTTTTTTCTCCAGCACTTCGTCTGTAATTGCTGCTTGTACCGAATTACAAATCAGAGCGGCCTGCCTGACCGCTGAAAGCGCTACCTGTAATTCGCAATGAAATGGTGTTGTCATAATTCGGTATCATTCAGTGATCTGGCATTACATCAGTTTTCATGATTGAGGCAATCTCAGACCGTCACAAGGAACTCTTTGAGAGACAAGTTACAGGGGCAGAGTCACAGGTTCGTTTTTTTCACAACTTTGGGTGACCGCTTCCGTAAATTCCATGTATTGTACTCCTGTGGCGAAGTCGGTGAAGTGGACAATTTCTTCCCCCCGAATGGCTCCGATAAACTCCGCTTCGACTCGCCAGCCTCCCTGTTCTTCCTGCGAAATCTGGATTTCTTTCATGGTTTCTTCTCCCAGATGTCCGACGAATATTTTTTCTTCAGGAGTGAAGTGAACTTTAATGGTTCCATGATTTCCGTATAAATGGATCTGCAGTCCGGGGCCAAACAGAATCGAACCACTCAAGTGGTAGATGGCATTCGCGCCTCCCTGTAGTCGGGTAACGACTTGCAGGCTTTCAGGGATTGTGACGTCGGCATAACCCTGACCGTGCGCTGAGGGGCGTTGCGGCTCGAAGATGGAAGCTTGTGCAAAGACTCGTTCTGTGGGAGGCACCCAGCGACTTAATGTTTCGTGTAAGATCCCCAGAGTCAGAACGTTGTTCCCACTGATTTCCTTATCCTGACGCCAGTGCAATTTTTTACTATAGTCCCAGAAAGTGTCGTCGGCTCCCAGTACGACGACTTCACGCAAGGTTCCCAGATATTTTTGCGAAATCAGTTTGATGACTTCCTGATTATACTTCAAACCGAAAGGGCTGGGGACAATCTGGGCAATCAGATCGGGGCGGGCCTGTGAGACTTTCAGCATTTTCTGTGCTTCGGCCAGATTTCGAGCCATTCTGGCTTCGGTCAGGACATGCTTGCCTGCTTCCAATGCCATACAGGTGATATCACAGTGCAGGTTGGGCCAGGTCCCGATCATCACCGCATCGATATCAGGATCTTCAACCAGCTCCTGCCAGTGAGTATAGGTTTCTGGAATCCCAAATTTACGGGCGACTTTTTGTGTCGAAGCTGGAGTGGAGTTCACGACACCCACAATTTCGACATCTTCGATGGCTTGAAATCCCGGAATATGGCGGCTTTTCGTATTTGCCCCTGCGCCAACAATTCCGATCCGAATCGTTTTTTTTCCCATTAGTGTACGTAATCCCGATAGTCCAAGATGCTTTATTCAGATGGAAAGGTTTTTGTCCAGTCAAAAGCAATTTTTTGCTGAGAACCTGTCTGTTTCATCGTATCCGACGATTCTAACGAGCAGATTTCTGGAGGACCATTCACACAAAAC
>NZ_CALFPF010000604.1 GCF_937919775.1 uncultured Gimesia sp. | reverse complement strand
ACTACCTCGCGGATATTCCCTCTGGGAACCAGGGAGAACGATCCGGGCAGATTGGTGGTAGACATGACATTTCCTCGAATGGCCTGTAAAGGCTTACAATAATTACACTAAGACATTGTGTATATTATATATGATACAACGAGGAGATAAAAGAGGGGCATCTGTGAAGTTCTCAAAAGAATCGCAACCTGCTTCGAACGCGGAAAATCGCGTGAATTCATTCCTCAGGCGATGATGTTTTGTACAACTTCACCCGCCACATCGGTCAGACGGAAATCCCGACCAGAATAGTGATAGGTTAAACGTTCATGATTGATGCCCATCAGATGCAGAATCGTGGCGTGCAGATCATGGACATGAACTTTATCCTGCATGGCACGGAACCCGAATTCGTCCGAGGCACCATGAATTGTGCCCCCTTTGATACCCCCTCCGGCCAGCCACATGCAAAACCCGAAGGGATTATGATCGCGGCCGTTAATGCCCCCCTGTGCTGTGGGCGTTCGACCGAATTCGCCCCCCCAGACAATCAACGTCTCATCCAGCAACCCGCGCTGTTTCAAGTCAGTCATGAGTTGCGCGATCGGCTGATCGACGTCTTTACACAAGCGTTCGTTGCTCTTATCGTGATTACTGTGCGTATCCCAAGGCTGCCCGTTTCCGTAATAAACCTGCACGAAACGCACGCCACGTTCGCTCAAACGACGAGCCAGCAGACACGCCTTCGAGAACTCGCTCTTGCCATATGCTTCCTGCAGCTTTTCGGGCTCGCGCGAAATATCAAACGCATCCGTCGCAGCGAACTGCATGCGGTAAGCCAGTTCCATTGATTTGATCCGGGTCTCCAGATCATTGTCGCCCACTCGGTTCACCAGATGCTGCTGATTGATCGCCTGTACCAGATCCAGCTGTTTCTTCTGTTCGTCGGAAGATAAAACATCGTTCTTCAGGTAAGGGATCATCTGCTCGGGAGTCAGATCCTTATTATTGATGTGAGTCGCCTGATGTTTTCCCGGCAGGAAAGCGCTGCCCCATAATTTCGGACCGACCACCGGCTTGCCCGGACACAAAGCCAGAAAACCGGGCAGGTTCTGATTTTCCGTTCCCAACCCGTAGGTCAGCCAGGAACCCATACTGGGGCGCGTCGGCGTCAGTGTTCCCAGATTCATCATGCACAGCGCAGGCGCATGATTGGGAAAGTCAGTATGCATCGAACGAATAATCGCCATATCGTCGATATGCTTCGCGAGATGGCTGAAATGTTCCGATACCGGAATCCCGGATTTCCCGGCGTTGATGAACTTGACCGGGGAAGGGAGCAGCCCCGTCGTTTTTGAAGCGGTTCTGATATTAGCCGACTTGGGACGCTGGCCTTCATATTTTTTTAAAGCAGGTTTCGGGTCAAACGTATCAACCTGGGAAGGGCCACCACTCATAAACAGGAAAATCACCCGCTTCGCTTTGGGAGCAAAATGAGGAACCTGCGTTGGTGCTTTTTGCGACGCTGCTTCGGAAGCCGACAGAATACCTGCCAGACTCATCATCCCAAAGCCGCCCCCGACTTTTTGGAGAATTTCCCGTCGGCTAAATAGTTCCGGTCGATTGAAATTGATCATTTCCTGGGTCTCTTTATCAATTTGGGATGAAAAGATAGTTCATCAACACAAAGAATTCGTTAGTCAACAAACATCATTTCATTACTGCATAACAAAGCCTGGCAGTAGCGTTGCCACGGCGTGAGTTTTTTAGGGTCAGTCACTTGCCGACCTTCATAAACACCATTATTTTTATTCTCTGTAATATCGACAGCCTGCGAAAGATTCGGATTGTCAGTCCGTAAAGGCCAGCAGGACAGGGGATCGGATTCTAGAATCGAAGTGACATATTCTGCATGAGCAAGCTGGTCTTTCTCCAGTTTGCCTGCTTGAAAATGTTTCTGAACTTCTTGTAGAGTCAATACACGATTAAACAAAGCGACGGCTCCCAACTGGCCCTGGAAGTTTGAAAAATTATCATTCCGCCCCGCAATGATGACTTCTGAGATACCTGTTTCGTATCCGGGCTGCGCTTCACCCGAAATTTCCGGTGTCGGGTTACCATTCAGATAAACCAGAATCTTCTGCCCGTCACGCATGAAAACAACATGATTCCACGTTCCCGGCTGAATCACAGTATTCCCGAAAAGCGACTGCTGTCGTTGATCTCCGTTATAGAAAAAGAGACGGCCCTCTTTATTCTGTTTATATTTTCCGGAAATTCCCAGATGA
>NZ_CALFPF010000603.1 GCF_937919775.1 uncultured Gimesia sp. | reverse complement strand
TGCAAAGATCACGCCAAACAGTTCACTTTTTTTGACGTTATGAGACAGCTTCTAGGCATTCCCTCACATTTACATTGAATATTACTGGCATGGGAATGACTTCAGAACTGTTGAATCAGCTGTTCTCTCCCTGTTGCCTGACCGACATAGAGATACCCGATTACAGAATTGGTACGGGACTGGGACTGATAATCAGCCAGAGACTGATCGAATTACTGGGAGGCAGTATCAGTGCCGATCAGTATGATCAATCGGGAACCACAATTAAATTCTCTATCGCTACGGGAGATGCCAGTGAAGTAAAAATGGAAAAAGTTTCCGTTACCAAGCGACTCGAGGAAATCAAAGCTTCCCGATCAACTCAAGAACTCGTCAAAGAGGATTGTCGAATTCTGCTCGTCGAAGACGGGATCTATAATCAGCGGTTAATCAATTACCTGCTCACAAAAGCGGGAGCAGAAATCAACATTGTCGAAAATGGACAACTGGCGATTGATGATTTACTCCAAAGCCAGGCAATCGGCGATCCTCCAGGCGACTCGTATGACCTGATTTTGATGGACATTCAGATGCCCGTTCTCGACGGTTATGCCACTACGCGCAAACTGCGTTCAATGGGTTTTACCAAACCGATCATTGCACTCACGGCGCATGCCATGACGAACGATCGCCAGAGGTGTTTAGACGCGGGCTGTGATGAATACCTCAGCAAACCAATTGATCGCAAAAGACTGATCAGTACCATCAATTCGGTCCTGAAAACGCGGGTGAGACAGAACCTCGTTACGAGATAATTTACCAATCCCCTTTCAGCATTCCCTGAGCAGCAAGTCCGTTCTGCGGGTGATCGACAAGACCGTGCGTAATGTGGCTGCTTTCCACTCCGCTTTGATTCTGTTAAGATCGCCTTTGAACCTTCATCGGTGAAACTACATCCCACAGGAGTAATCTGAGAGTGAGTGACACACAGCATACCAACCCCCTGCCCGCTCCCTTTCTGATTCCCGCGGCCTGGAAAGGTAACGAGCTGTTCCAGAGAGCAGACTGGCTGATAAATTTAGACGAACGACACCTGGCTGATCTACAGGCGGCGCTGCACGTGATCGCTGCAGAAAAACTGAACTTCGATCAGATTTCCCCGGCACGATTTCCGCTCCCTCACCTGAGCCCTGTATTGCGTGAGATTCAGCAGTCACTGGAATCCGGTTCGGGAGCCTGCCAGCTCAAACGTTTTCCCGTCGAAAACTATTCTGCAGCCGAATTAGAAAGTCTGTTCTGGCTGATCTCCGTACATCTGGGGACTCCCGTTTCTCAAAGTGCCACCGGGGAAAAGATTTTTCACGTCCGAGACGAAGGGTACCAGATCGGCCAGGTAAAGGCACGCGGGCCGAATACACGCAAACGCCTCAGTTTCCATACTGACCGGTGTGATGTGATCGGTTTTCTCTGCCTTCAGCAGGCGATGAGCGGCGGGAACAACCAACTGGTCAGTTCGGTTTCGCTGTTTAATGAAATGCGCGCCCGCTGGCCCGAGTTGACACAGGTACTCATGCAGCCCTTTTATTATTTGCGGCATAATGTGGACACGGGAAATCAAAAAACATTTTGTCGACAGCCGATTTTCTCCGTTCAGGAAGGTCATTTTGCCGGCAGCTTCTTACGCGTTCTGATTGAACGGGCTTATGCCTCTTCCGATCTGCCCGACATGACACAGGCACAGCAGGACGCGATGAACGAACTGGAAGCGCTGGCGGAATCTCCGGAATTGAGTGTCACATTTCGTCAGGAACCGGGAGATCTGCTCTTTCTCAATAACTGGGTGACCTTTCATCGGCGTGATGATTTTGAAGATGCGGAAGAAGAATATTTAAAACGACACCTGCTGCGCGTCTGGTTGTCCGTCCCTAACAGCCGCCCACTGGACCCGTTGTTTGCAGACAACTATGGAAACACGGCAGCGGGCTCCCTGCGTGGAGGCATGCCACCTGTCCTCTGAACAAAGACAGCACCAGCTTCTCCTACGGGATTTGCCTCAGAAAAGCGGCCCTGGCAAATCAAGCTTGTTGCAAAGCCAGTTTCCGCTAAAATCTAATCTTCGCCCAACAGTTCCGTTTATCAGTCCAGATCCTCAATTCCATGATCCGAGATTCTCAACCGCAAAAAAAACGAACTGAAGCAGCCGATCCCCCCGGTCTGACTTTAGAAAGAATTGCGTTCGACGAAATTCACCCTGCATTTCTGGACACGCTGGACGAAACCTCGGTTCCCATTGTAACTGGTGTTAAAAAAGTAGTTTATCTCTGTCTGGCGGCGCTGTGTTTTGTGCTGGGGGCGCTCGGAGTCGCGTTGCCCGTACTGCCGACAACTCCCTTTCTGCTGTTGACCAGTTATTTTCTGATCCGGACTTCACCCCGCTTGAACCAGTCCTTACTGCGCTCTCCCGTATTGGGGCAGGTCTTGAAAGACTGGCAGCAGGATGGTGGCGTTCGACTGAGTGTCAAGATTCAGGCAATCTCGATCGTGATCGCCATCGTGCTGGCGACACTCATTTTCTCTCCGCTTTCAATACCTCTCAAAGCATTGCTGGCGGTTCTTGCCAGTATTGGAATTCTGGTCGTGATTCGGCTGCCGCGCCTTACCTGACACGCGATTTTCCTGAGCTTTGCCGCATCCGTCAGCAGAAAATCATCGCCGGGTCAGTTACTTTGCTCACTCGAAATGATTCCGCCACAAATCAGGTGCATCCTCTGCCGGCTTTGACTAGAATAAATCTCTTCCGATTTTATTATCTGAACTGAATTTCACAACACGGAGTCCCTCCTATGCAAAGACGAGATTTTCTCAAAAATACGGTGATCGCAGGCGGCACCGCCATGTTAGCCGGAGCAG
>NZ_CALFPF010000602.1 GCF_937919775.1 uncultured Gimesia sp. | reverse complement strand
TACTTTGAATGTGGCTTTACGCCTGGTGACATCAATTTGTTTTTTTGCAGGCTGGGGAGTGGCTTGCATTGCTCCTTTGTTCTCTGTCGTGGAAGGAGATGCTGCTGCCATTTGCGGATCGGACTGTGACTTGTTCGGTTTCGTAACTTGCTTTTTAAGCCATTCAATTCCCTTGGGAAGTCCTTCGTCGATCATGGTCTGATAGTGATCGCTACCGTTACCGGCGACGTATTCGACTTCAGTTCCTTGTGATTTTAACTGCGATGCAAACCTCTGCGAATTCGCAAAAGAGGTGACTTGATCTCCGCGAGAGTGAAATATAAATACGGGGCAGGTAAGACTTCTGATATGTGTCTGGGGTGAACTGAGCCTGATGAATTCTTCCACATCCGGTATCATGCTTTTGAAGTCTGGCAAATACGGAGCCATGGACTTTTTCAGATCGACAGAGGGGGCATAAGCCAGGCAGCCTTTGATTTGCGGGTAATGTTCGGCGAATAACAGCGAGAGTGTTCCGGCAGAACTGTGACCTGCGATAAACACGTTGTTTTTATCAATACCCGGTATCACGGCCTGGGTTTCCAGAAACGCATGCACGCAGTTGACCAGTCCTGCTTTGCTTTTCCGGAAATCCTCGTGAGCGGAACGGAATTCGAGAATTGTCGACTGTTCTCTATTCGGCATATCCCCGTCCAGTGAAAAGGTGACGACAGCGAAGCCTGCTTTGACATAGGGTTCATGTTCCGGATTTGGTATTAAATCGGGAGGATCGATGGCCATACCGGTCAGCAGATTTGAACCGGCCGGAGGCACCAGCACACAGGGAACTGGTGAAGCGGGATCAATATCAGGCGGAAGATAAACCCTGAATTTCATGTTGACTCCAGCCGGCGTTTCCCCAGCGAAACTTCGGGAATTCTGGGCATCATACACTTTAGCAATAGAATCAGTCTTTTCTTGACGATATACGTTATCACCAGTTGCGCCCTCTGCAGGCCAGGTCATTAACATGGGCTTTATCTCAGATAAATCAAATTTTGCGATTCGTGCGAGACCCGTTACAAAAGACGACTCGGGGACTGTTTCGGTTGTGTTCTCAGGGGCACGTTGAGGGTTACTGCCTGACGGACGACTTTGATTGATAGATGGTGTTGAATTCGTATGCGGGGGCTGATTGAAGTCAGGAGCTGTGTGAACCGGAGGTGGATTATGCGCCAAATTGCGGTGTCGGTTAGATAAAAATCCAATCGCACTTCCAAATGTCAGTGTGAAGGAAATCAGTATGAGGAATACGCCAGTCGCAAAAGTGGCCAGTGAATGTTTTGTTTGCTCAAAGCGAGAGATTGCAAAATAGACATTATAGAGCGGGACAATCAGGCACAGAATCAGTTCCGTACCATTTTCCTTAGCCGCTTCGATCAATAATCCCAAACCTCCAGCGAAGAGACAGCCGACTCCCACAATACAAGTCAGGAAAAAAGCCAGCGTTAAAAAATGGCTTTGCATCAAAAACAGAATCAGATTCAGCAGGACCAAACAGACAAAGGTCCCTGTGATAAACGGGGACAATCCATATTGCTTCAGTGAAAAACTAGAGCTGGTCTTCTTTATGTTCGGCGGAGCTTTCGTTTTCTTGGCAGCGGGTTTGGCTGCAGGACCGCCGCTCAGGTCGTCGTCCCAGCTATCAAAATCATCTTCGAACAGGTCTGTTGGAGAATCAGAATCGTCAGCAAAGAAGTCTGCTTCCGGTTTTACTGGTGGGCGTTTTTTCTTTGGTTGCGCTGGTTTCTCTGTAGACGGCCTGGCAATCACAAAAGGCTCCGCACATTTCGGACACTTCACCTTTTTCCCAATGGCAGTCGTACTTTTGACTTTAAAAGAAGACGTACAGTGAGGGCAGGTAATTGAGAGTGGTTCGACCATGAGAATGAGTTTTCGGATTTACGGGCTTTAAGATCAATCAGCTTAGCAGGAGAGCGCAACACAGCAAAAATTTATTTTACTGTGTAAATCTATACGTTGCAAACGGTGGTCTTTGTTCAATTTAATT
>NZ_CALFPF010000601.1 GCF_937919775.1 uncultured Gimesia sp. | reverse complement strand
ATAACATCAAATTAGACCGATATGTAAAGCGTGTAGGATTTTTGGGCTAATTTCATAAGGGATTATTATGCGTGCACAAAACTTGCTGGTTTTATCTCTCAGTTTGATTTTCATTACTTCACTTTCCCGA
Source organism: uncultured Gimesia sp. (assembly GCF_937919775.1). GTDB lineage: Bacteria > Planctomycetota > Planctomycetia > Planctomycetales > Planctomycetaceae > Gimesia. The sequence goes on along the minus strand of NZ_CALFPF010000601.1, from coordinate 8,130 downwards.
CACGTTCAGGGGGAGGAGATCAAATGGCAAACCGACTTAAAACAGGCCGCGCAACAGGCACGGACTGAAGAAAAAGCCATGCTGATTCAAATTGGTGCTTCCTGGTGCGGGTTTTGCCATAAAATGGAAAAAGAAACTTATCGGGATCCCAAAGTAATCAGGCACGTGAATTCCTGTTTCATTCCCATTCGCGTGGACGCGGATCAACATGCAGAACTGGTCGAAGCCATTGGCATCTCCGGTTTACCAACGACGGCCATCATCACACCGCAACTCAAAATCGTGAAGAAGATTTCCGGTTATGTCGCTGCTCAGGAGATGGAAGGTCATCTGAATAAGATTTGCCTGGTAAAACACGAACAGGTAGTCCCTGATCGTTCAAACCGTTCCATTCAAAAAATAAGCCAGAAGCAGCTGGCACCCGAATTTGCATTCAAAGGCGTTTGTCTGGTCAGCATGCTGGATGATCAACAGCTTGTAGAAGGAGTACCCGCTTTCAGTTCCGAATACAAAGGTCGCAAAGTCTGTTTTATTTCTGCAGAACATAAAAAGCAGTTTGACTCGAACCCGGATCGGTACTGGCCTGCCTTTGAAGGAAACTGCCGCGTTTCGCAGTTGGAACAGAATCAATCCGTTGAAGGCGACCCCCATGCAGGTGGAGTCTATCGCGAGAAACTGGTTTTCTTCTCGTCTGCAGACGAGCGGGATCGGTTTTCGTCCAATCCGTCGCAGTATGTTCTGCAGCCCTGATTTGAAATGCACCTGACAGTATTCCTCAACCCGGGTTGCATGGAAGAGATACAAAATTGCTGCCAGCTGCCCTCTTGAAATATCATAAATCAGCCTGCCTCCTTGATGGTGACAGGCTGATTTTTTTGATTCGATTACTGTAATTTTTCAATCGACTGAGGTTCCAGCCAGACGAATTTTCCCTTACGGGCCAGTTCTTTCCCTTTGACGCTGATCTTCAGACTCTGGAAGCGGCTCTTGTAAAGATCAGGGTGCGAATCGTGCGCCCCTTCGATGACATAAACTGTTCCATCGCCGCTTTTCACAGCCAGTCCCAGTTCATTGGGGTCTTTTTTGGGATGAACCCCATATTCACAGGCAGCGCAACCGGTGGTTCCTTTGATGGAGACCATTTGCGATGCTGCAGCGGTCGTGCTGCTCGTTTTTGTTCCGTCGTTTTTCTGCGCGGTATACTTCTCAGGATTGGCCTGGAATTTCTGCATCACACTTTCGCTGGGAAACTGATAACGCATACCTTTGTAAATCGAAGTGAACTCCGGTTTGCCGGGGACATCTTTTCCTCCTTCAATTTTGCAGACGATGCACTTACCATCGCAAGCCAGATCGACGTCGGCATACTGTTTTGGAGACTTGTCAAACAACGCTTTGATATTGTCATTCGGAAACAAGAAAGCCCGTCCCTGATAAAAACTCACATGCTCAATCGTTCCGGGATTACGAACACCATCATGGTGCGCAAAACAGACCGTACAATCGCCGTTCAAAGCGGGCACATATTTTTCCGGATTGGTGGCAAACGTTTTTTTGACTTCCTCTGACGGAAACAGATAAGTCTGGCCATCATAAACCACAGCATGCTCCGCTTTCCCTTTGACAATTTTCTGACCATTGATCAGACAGACGGCACAATTTCCGTTCAATGCGACCGGGGTTTGTTTGGTCTTCTGTGCTTCTTTGGCTTCCAGCAAATGGCCGGTTAAGGCAACGGCTGCCAGTAAAGCGGTCGTCATTAATAATCGGGTCAACTTCATCGACTTCTCCTGAATCATTTTCTTTGGGTTTTACTGTCGGGGATGAGGCACTGATTCGAATCAGTGATCCCTCACTCACACCATGAGTTCGACTGGTACCATTTCTCTGCTCATGAGTCACGCAGCAAGTATGGCTGTGTCGCTGGCTTGAATCTGTGGTGTATTTCACACTCCGAAAATATTTTTCGTTTCTCTCAATAAGAAACCCACGCACAGGCAGGCATTAGAGACAGCCGGCGGTTCCTGCAAAACGGTATTGCATGAATTGGCCAAGTATTGATAATCACAGTCTCTCTCCTCAAGCATGATTTTTCAGACATCTCCCAAGTCCTCTCTCACTATTCAGTTATAAAAATCAGGTGCGTTATGTGGTGCACAAGTTGTCAGTCTGATGTGGCTGCAGAAGTTTCTGCAGACTCAAAACGGGTTCATTGCGCCATTTGCGGCAATGACCTGGGAACGACGGCTGCTGCACGTATCAGCGACAAGACCAAAGAAGCCCGTGAGTTACTGGCCCGCTGGTCGAACCGGGAGGTCCTTGATCCTTATGGACCTTTGACGAAATCGGAAGCGCGGCCCCATACGACTTCTTCGCTGTTTGAACGTCCTGAAAAAAAGATCCCGGAAAATATGTCACGCCCCACTGTGGAAAGGGAACGGGAAATTGAGCAACCCGTGCCCGCAACTCCACAGGTTCGCATTCCCGATGATCCGTACCAGGCAACCTTTCTCACAGACGAGACATTGCATCGTGAATTCCACGAATCGCCGGAATCCGTTTCATTTCCACAAGCAGCCATCCCGAAATTGCATACTGAGTATCGTGATATTCAGGATCTGATTGAAGAAGATGACCAGAGACCGAACTGGCTGGGACTGGTAGGGCAATTAATGGCCTACGGCGGTGTCGCCGTTCTGACCATTGGCACGACACTCGTTCTCTGGGGCCATTATGGCGGACCAGCGAATTATGCTTCCACTGGCTGGCTCATCAGCACAGCCGGCCAGATGCTGCTGTTTCTGGGCGTGATTACGCTTGTCTCTGCAGGCATGGAACAGACTTCGACCTCAGTGAGCCGCCGGATTGACCGACTGGGTCAACGGATATTCCTGTTTGAGCAGGCAATGATGGAACAGCGGGAATCTCAGAAACACCGACGCGCGGCTCCGCAACCGCCACAGACAGATGTCTCTGCACCGGAAACAGCGTCCCGAAAGTCTGCCTGAACGGACAACGGGAATCTTTCGCTTTGTTATCCGATCGCAGGCGATTCCAGTGTCAACAGATGCTGCTTGAGCGAAGTTCCCTGCGGTGCGGAGAAGCCTCCCAGTTTTCCGCCTGATGCAATCACCCGGTGACAGGGAATGATGATCGGAATCCGATTGGATGACATAACCGTTCCCACAGCGCGGGCTGCCCGTGGTGCTCCTGCTTTCGCAGCCAGCTCTCCATACGTGATCTGTTTCCCATAACCTGTTTTTCTCAGTTCACGAATGACGCGGGCCTGAAATGTGGTCAGTCGGGGCAGATTCAATTTGACATCCCGGAAATCAATGACCGCCCCTTGAAAATATGCCTGAAGTCTCTCGCGCAATTCCGGAAACCAGTTTGCTTCCCCGATGTGTTCGGCTGAGTGAACAGGCTCCAGTCGATTCAGATCCGCGACAGACTGACGAACATCAGCCACAGAATGGTGTCCCATGACCAGCCGTTCCACGGTGTCAGCCCGCCCCAGCAGCCCGCACCAGCCGATTTCCGTGGAAAAAACGGACAATTTTAATGGGGAGAATTCATCAGGAGTGTCTATATGTGCTTTTCCTGTAACAGCTTTGGAAACTGAGACAGTTCTTTGACCCATCTGAAATTCTCCGATAGAATGGATTCGACTCGCAAGGTTCAATTGACCAGAGTTTATTTTAAGACTCGTGCAGCCGAAATTACAAGATAATAGAGTGATTATGCATCAATACAGTATGTTGTCCGACGATTTTTTTATAAACCTGAATTTATGCACCGAAATGACGCTGCCTTCGTCGCGGGACACCGTGCTGAATTTTTTTGAACGGGTGCAAAAATCGTTTCCGACCATGCGGAATTTTTATAACCGCGGCGAAAGCGGTTTCATGCTGGAAGAAGACAAGGAAGAGACCGGGCGGCAGCGCTGGATGTCCCTTGAAGCTCAGCGTATCTGTAGCGGTTACCTGAACCCTAAAGATCCGGAAGACAGCCTGGAGCAGCACAAGTTGATGCTGGAACTGGTGCCCTACATGCTGTCAGTCAGTCCCCTCGATTGTGAAGCCCTGGATTATGTGGTGGGCTTCGACTTTTCTTATCAGGGGAATCACGATGCGTTAGTGGCTGAAGTGCTGGGTTCGAATCACGCGATCGACAGTCTGCTGCAGATTCCGGGTGCGCGGGCACTCAACTATGAGCCTTCGATCACGCTCAGCCTGGACGACTCCTGTCGCTGTCAGGCACGTCTGCTGATTGAGACGCGAACCAACGCCTATCAGGTCAGACGCGAAGATTATTCTGATGAGCAGATTTCGGTCTTCTTTACCTTAAGGCAGTATGGCAGTCAGACTGCGGAAACGAAACTGGAAGACACCCTGCTGAATCTGAAGGCAAAATCGGACCAGTTGATGAACGATTATGTCATCGATCAGGTTCTGCGTCCTTTGGCACAGGCCATTTCTGCGAAATAACAGTGTTTTTTAGAATGAGGGTCGGTCAAGTTTCAAATTGAATCCGGCCCATATAAAGTATTCAACAGAGTGTGCATCCTGTAACTTCAATATCAAAGGGGATTTCTTCGTGGCTTTATCATTAAGCGATTTCGCTCAGTCTCTTACCGTCGAAACAGCATTCAGCGTCCTGGCGATTGCAAAACAGTTAAAAGCAGAGGGCAAAGATGTTGTCGAACTGGAAGTGGGGGACAGTCCCTTTGACAGCACTGCTTCCGCAAAATCCACGGGGATCGAAGCCATTCAGAATAACCAGTCGCACTATTGTGCTTCGCCGGGAATTCCTGAGTTCCGTAAGGCGGCTGCCGATTTTGTCTCGCGCGAATTTAAGGTTGCTGCGAAACCGGAAAACATTGTGGTGGGCCCCGGCGCTAAAGTATTCGAACAGTTCTTTTGTGAAGCCTTTTTGAATCCCGGTGATGGCGTCCTCGTTTTCAGCCCCTATTTCCCGACTTATCTGCCGAACATCCAGCGCCGCGGCGCACGTATGGTCCTGTCCGATCTCAAGCAGGAAAATCAATTCAGCCCCGATCTGGCCGACATCGAAAAGTTCCTGGCAGAAGATCCTTCACCGAAAGCCATCTTCCTGAACTCTCCCCATAATCCGACCGGCGGGGTGATTGCAGAATCGGAATTAAAGGCCATTGCCGATCTGGTCCGTGGAAAGGATATCGCGGTCTTCAGTGACGAACCTTATTGCCATATGGTCTGGCAGGGAAAACACCATTCCATTCTGGCGCAACCGGGCATGATGGATCAATGTGTGTCTGCTTACACCTTCAGTAAATCTTACAGCATGAGTGGCTGGCGTCTCGGATTCTGTGTTGCCTCGGAAGAGGTCGCGACTTCCATCGGGAAAATGGTCAACACCACCCTGTCCTGCACGCCTCCGATCGTACAGCTTGCCGGCGCCGCTGCTTTGAATCTCGATTCCCAGGAACGCGACGAAGTCATGCTGAAATTCCGGGAGAAAGTCGTCCTGCTGACGAACAAATTGAATCAGATCGAAAATTTCCATGCCCTTGATCCGCATGCGACCTTTTATGTCTTCGTGAATGTGGCTCCGGTCTGCAACGAGTTGGGAATCACCAGTCACGGCCTGGCACTGTACCTGCTGAAAGGGGCCGACGATGATTTTGGAATCGCCTGTCTGGGGGGCGAATGTTTTGGAGAAGCGGGTCACGGATTTTTGCGTTTCAGTTGTGCAGAGCCCAATGATCGTCTGGAAAAAGCGATCGACTTTATTCCGGAAGCGATTTCCAGAAAAGAGCGGATTGCCCGTTATCTGGAAGCGAACCCGGCAGCACGGCTGAAATCACCCTATCCGGTATAGGGCTCCGCGTTCACGCGAATTGCTTTTCAGAGAAATCAGGAACCGACAGAACACGGTATTTCAGGGATGTTATGAATCGTTATCAAACACTGATTCGCGCCGCGCTCATTCTGTATTGGGTGCTGCTGTTTACTGCGACTCATATTCCGCTTAAAAAAGGGACACTGCCACCGGGAACCGATGTGCCTCTGCATTTCATCGCTTATGCCGGGCTTTCATTTCTATTAACGTGGTGGTTGTCTCTCAAATGGGACAAGCTGACTCTCAAACGCCTGCTGATCGTGTTTGTGGGAGTCAGCCTGTTCGGCGTGGTGGATGAATTGCTGCAGGGCATTCCGGTTCTGCACCGTGAACCAAGTGTAAAAGACTGGGTGGCTGACACACTGGGAGCCCTCATCGGAATCAGTCTGTTTCTACTGGTTCACAAACCCTGCCAGCGACTCCGTCAGCGGTTGCAGAAAAATGACGAAACTCCGTAAACCGCGTCAACAACCAGTCACAGCCGACAACCCTGAAACGCGTCCCCATTAATGATCGCGTGATCCATTCCATGATACTCGGTCCGTATGGCCTGGGAGACGCTGCAATCAACCTGGTTACAGGCTATAGCTTTTTGCTGGTAGACGGAGTGCGCCAGCGACGGTTCGTTTTACTCAAGAGCTCAGTCGCACATGTCGGCCCCCAGGTTCCTGCATAATAGGGCTCGGGGCTGTGATCTGCCCGCTCCCACGCTTCCAGAACCGGTGTCACGAATTTCCAGGCAGCTTCCAGTTCATCACTGCGGGTAAACAAAGTTGAATCCCCTCGCAAGACGTCCATCAACAGCCGCTCGTAGGCTTCGGGCAAACTTTTGTGGTAGGCGTCTTCAAATGCAAAATCCATTGTTACCGGCTGAATCTGATATTGCATGCCGGGCCGCTTCGTCGAGAACTTCATTGAAATCGACTCTTTCGGCTGAATGCGGAAAATCAGTTCGTTCGGTTTGCGTTCGACGAGCGAGCAGATATCACCATCGCACTCGACGGTTGTAAACAGATTCATGGGAGGATGCTTGAACTGAATGGCAATTTCACTGACACGTTCCGGCAGTCGCTTACCCGTTCGCAGGTAAAAGGGAACCCCTTCCCAGCGCCAGTTCTCGACCTTCACTTCCATCGCCACGAACGTTTCCCGGTTTGAGTTTGCGGGCACACGTTCTTCTTCCCGATATCCCGGCACTGCCTGACCAAACGATTGCCCCGCCGTATATTGACCGGCAACCGCCCATTCAGAAATAGCGCCTTTGCTTCCCGGTGAGAGTGTCTTCAATACTTTTAATTTTTCGTCACGGATTTCTTCGCCTCGGAACAACGCGGGAGGCTCCATCGCAATTAAGCAGAGCAGCTGCAGCACATGGTTTTGCAGCACATCCCGCATTGCGCCCGAGCGGTCATAGTAACCGCCTCGACCGTGTTCAATGCCCTGCGATTCTGCGACGGTAATCTGTACGTGATCGACATGATTCCGATTCAACAACGGCTCAAAGATCGAATTACTCAACCGAAATAACAGAATATTCTGAACCGTCTCTTTACCCAGGTAGTGGTCGATCCGATAGATCTGATCTTCGCTTAAGAGTTCGCTTAACTGGTGGCTCAATTCCTGCGCCGATGCCAGATCGTGGCCAAACGGTTTCTCGATCACAACCCGCAACCATTCTTCTGCAGTATTCCGGGGCACCATCTGCGCGCGGGATAATGCCTGCACGGCGGGATAAAATAACGATGGATCTGTCGCCAGATAAGCAACGCGTTTGGTGATCACATCACCGAGTGTTTCGCGTTCCACCGCTTCGATGGATGATTTGAGTTTTGCATGGTCGGCTTCATCTGTGATATCGACTTCACGATAAAACAACCGTTTGGAAAATGTGGCCCACTTTTCATCAGTCACGGTTCCCGTTCGCGTAAATTGTGCGACGGTATCGCGCTGTTCGATACGAAATTGTTCGTCTGTCTTTTCCCGCCGCGCCAGGCCGATGATCGGCAGATCTGCTGAAAGAAAGCCTTCACTCCAGAGATCATACAACGCGGGAATTAACTTTCGGGCGGTCAAATCGCCCGAGGCACCAAAAATCAGAATGGTTGCAGTGGTCAGGTCGATTGAAGAATTTGAGTTGGCCATGACTTACATCCATGTCTTAATAAGAATTGTGATTGGGAGATATAAAAGAACGTCTTCAAACCAGGAAACGTTCAGAATTTTGCCGATAGCTGTTCGATCAGAGAGTCC
>NZ_CALFPF010000600.1 GCF_937919775.1 uncultured Gimesia sp. | reverse complement strand
GGTTGGTGATTGACTAATATTATGTCAGTAACAGCAGCAGGAGGTTGTTGTGGACTGAATTCTCCGGATCACCTCGAGAGAGTTTTTGTTTACCTATGAGTGATATAGCAACAATAAATATTACGGAAAAACAACTGGACCTCCTGTTGTCAGGCTTGCGTTATGTACGCAGTGCGGAAAAATTGCGAGTCGAAGAACCGACTCCCGAGTATGTTCGGACTCGCACTGAGAAGCTGGATGAGATTTCAACTCTGGTTGACGCTCTGAATTCTTCTCCCCGCAAACAAAGTGCTGCTCAGGTCTGATATTTTTCAGCGCTTAGGTTGAGTTTACTTCCCAGATTCAATTCAATAGAGCGATCTATCTGCGCGCAGGCAATCTGTTGTTTGTGCGCCGTGTCTGTTTCGTTCGATTTGTCTGCTGGAATGGGAATTCTGAACCGCTTATGCGTTATGAGCATGTCTGCATCGAAGCCGTTAGTTGTATTCTGCCCCCCCATGTCGTCACTTCCGATGAGATGGAAGCCCGGCTCGCGCCCGTTTATGAACGGTTAGGCCTGCCTGCAGGCCGACTCGAATTGATGACGGGCATCCGCGAACGGCGTTTCTTCGATCCGGGCACTCTGCCAGGGACCATCAGTGCATTAACGGTGAATCGCCTGCTCGATCAGGCTCAATTCGACCGAAAATACATCGGTGCTTTATTTCACGGATCGGTCTGTCGTGATCAGTTGGAGCCGGCGACCGCCAGCGGAGTGCACCATGCAGCAGGCCTGCCGCATCAGGCTCTGGTGCTCGATATCAGTAATGCCTGCCTGGGTTTACTGAACGGGATGGTCTTTCTGGCGAATATGATCGAGATGGGTCAGATTCGCGCCGGTGTGGTGGTGGGCACGGAAGTCGGCCGCGATCTGGTCGAAGGCACAATCGAGGATCTGCTCAATGATCCCACCTTAACCCGCAAATCCATCAAAAACGATTTCGCCTCACTCACGATTGGCAGTGGTTCTGCCGCGATTCTGCTCTGCGATCGCAGTCTGAGCCGCACCGGTCACCGTTTACTGGGGGGAAATTTTCAGACCGACACCTCCCATCACGAACTTTGCGCCGGCGGCGTGGAAGCGCAAAAACACGGCGATCATCGCCCGCGAATGCAGACCGACTCCGAATCGTTACTGGTGGCAGGAGTCAATCTGGCGATTCCGACCTGGGAGGCGACAAAAAAAACGCTGGGCTGGAACAATGCAGACGTCGATCGCGTTTTCACGCATCAGGTCGGCAAAGCGCACCGGAAACTTCTGCTCGATCAACTGGGCCTTAATCCCGAGTTAGATTACCCGACCGTTGAAACGCTCGGTAATACCGGCGCCGCCGCGTTACCGATGGCCTGGGCTCTGGGAATCGAAAATCAGATCCTGAAGGAACATGATCGCGTCGCCTTATTGGGCATCGGCAGCGGGCTCAATTCTCTCATGCTGGGTGTCCAGTGGTAAGCAGCCCGCTCCCGCAGCATATTTTTTGCGGTTTGCAAATTCCTCACGCATATTTTCTCTATTCTCACTTGGCGGACTTTTGCGAATTGGTGGTTTAGGTGGAGTTTGCTGCGTGGGTAGTTGGTTCGGATTTTGTGCGAATTAGCCCTGTATCATTTCTAAGTTCTATTTATTACTGCAAATCCAATCGAACGATATGATCGGCTTGAGTGTTACGATCCGATTCAGTGCAAAGGAGATCAGTCTATCCAGGAGGATCTTTTGCGGGAGAATCAGGACGAGCGCCAGTCTGAAATTCTCGGATAGTCATTTGCACGATTGAGGGAATCAGCGGTTCCTCATCCAGACACGTATCAGCAAGGAATGCCAAATGCGTCTTCGCGTCATTTTATCTCTGGGTCTTTTTACTTCGTCAATGACAGCGGCGAATGTGAGTGCGGAAACAGATCTGGCGACCATCCCTCCTGCTCCAGCTGCTCAGGCTGACGATGATCGGACCGGTTCGAAACTCATAGCAGTCAATGAAGTCTTCCAGCCCGCTCCAGGACAATCAACCGAACAGCCGATGGTGGACCAAGTCCCGGGGATTGTAGGAGAAGAATCCGAAGACGCGATTATTTTTGATGATCCCACACCTGCAAAACCGGCTCCCGATCCTTACAAAGGACTCTTTTTTGATAATACGTTTGGCGCGTATCTGAGTAATCCCAACAGCCCCTGGTTGTTAGGCGAGCGCTTTAAGATGATGCCTCTGGGCGAGGAAGACTCTCCTTATACGCTTTCTGTCGGCGGCGAATTACGCCATCGTTATATGCACGAACAAAACCGGCTCCGACCGGGCGGGCCGATCAATACCGACTATAATCTCTGGCGCTGGCGTCAATACTTTGACTTGCAGATCAGTGATGTGGCACGCGTCTATTTCGAAATGCTGGACGGGTCGATTTTTGATAATGATCTGCCTCCCACGCCGATCGACATCAATCGCTGGAATGTTCAAAATGCATTCGTGGATGTCAAGCTGCATGAGTGGGACGGCGCTCCCGGCTGGTTCCGTTATGGTCGACAGGAACTGCTCTACGGGGCACAGCGTCTGATTTCTCCTCTGGACTGGTCGAACACGCGCCGCAACTTTGAAGGCTTCAAATATTTTCACCATACCGACTCGGTACACATCGATGCTTTTGTGACAAACCCGGTGAATGCAGCCGCAGGAAACGTTCCTTTGAGCCGATACGATAACGGAAGGGATAAACCGGACACCTCAGTCACTTTCAGCGGCCTTTACATGACGTTTCTGTCGGAAGGGCCTGAAGTGCTGGACCTGTATTATCTCTGGCTGCGCGATGAAACCAACACACCCAATCGCCCCGATGGTTCGCGTCATACCATTGGCAGCCGCTACAAAACCACAAAAGAAATTCAGGACGATGGCTGCAAAGTAACGCGCATCTGGGACTTCGAAACAGAAGGTGCCTACCAGTTCGGAAATGACGACGGCAAGCGGGTCTCCGCCGGTTTCTTTACCTCGGTCCTCGGGCACACTTGGACCGATGTGCCCTGGTCACCGCGCTTGAGCGGACTGTTCTATTACGGTTCCGGTAACCAGGACCCGACCGGCAGTACGAACAATACGTTCAACACGCTTTATCCACTGGGTCACGCCTACTGGGGGATCATCGACAACCTGACCGGTCAGAACCTGTATGACTGGAGTCTGCAGTTGAATGCGAAACCGGCCAAAAAAGTCAGTCTGGTCAGCGCGTTCCACTGGTTTGAAAAAGCCACCACGAACGACTATCTCTACAACGTGGCTGGCGTCGAAACGGGAACGCTGGGGGGGAGCCGCGACATCGGACAGGAACTCGACCTGATCGGCATCTACACTTTCAATCCGAACTTTAATATTCAGGCCGGTTATTCCTGGTTCTGGTACGGCGATTTTGTCGGCACAAACATCCCGCCCCGCAACACGGCAACTCAGTTCTACGTGCAGACGACATTACGATTCTAATATGCGACGAGATGAAAGTCTCACTTTCCACAGGACGGTTGCCTGATAACCGTCCTGTTTTGTTATGGGCAGAGCTTCACTACTTCAACTGCCCGTCGATCCAGTCAGCCACATTGTGCGGCGGATGCCATCTGTCGGTTCGACCGATAGTGCGTGAGTGACAATCCTACCTCAGAAAAGCAAATCGTAGGGGTCGGTCTATGTGCCGACCCGCCTGGAGAGATACAACATGATAGTACCGTGTAAATGGAACACATAAAATCATTCGAAGGATTAACACAGAACCAACTCGAACCCAGCGTTCGGACACAGAGGTTACACTTTCTGTTCTCCGAAGCAGGGGTAAGCCCGAATGTAATTCGGGCCGAGCGCAGCGAGCAGGAAACTGACGGTGTCACCAATCGAACAAGAAGAACCGTGGAAACACATCTCGTTTCGATCTGCCAAGTCATCTGAATCGAATGAACTGTCCGTTTCCTGTTGTTGTCAACAACACCGAATTGCATTCGGGGCTACCCGCTCAATATTCCGGTACGGAAATATCAGCCCGAAAAATGATCTTATCTGACTTCTGAACTTTCACAAACATAAATGGAACACCTTCTTCTTCCACTTCCTTATACGGTCGTGGAAAGCCACACAGTTGGAACAGGTAGGTAATGGATTTGGGACGATCAATGATTTGCTGTGCTGCGTTGAGCAACCCTTGATAGTCAGTGGCTTTGGCACCCGTCAGCGAGCCGTCCAGAAGGTGATCGTATAATTGGCGCGTTTTAGCAGGCAGGGCATCAACGTCGATCTGATCCTTGTACGAGTCACGTGTTGCAAGTGTGGGTTGAATTTCATACGGTTGATCACAGCCTGTAATTGTAGTAACGGCAACCAGCAAGATAATCATTCCCATGTTTAGTGATTGTAGTCGCAAGTGTTCATTCCCGGTGCTACTCTCTTCCCTACTTCAACTGCCCGTCGATCCAGTCGGCCATTTTTCCGACTTCTTCATGAATCGTCGGCCAGGGGTGACCGCCCCCTTCTTTAACGATTAATGTGACGGGGACATTCGCTTTTTCCAGCGCTGCGACCATCGTGCGCGACTGCTGCAGAGGAACCATGAAATCCGCCGTTCCATGAATGAACAGGAAGGCGGGCAGTCCGGGTTTGACAAGTCGCGCGGGAGAAAAGGCGGTCCGCAGTTCATCCAGTTTTTTCTCGTCGGTGGTTTCAGCACCTTTGGGGGTGATCAGCTGTCGAATGGAGCTGGCCAGAGGATCGTCGCCGCGAATATCGATTTTGAATCCGCCGTAGTTCATCAGATCGGTGGGCGGGAAAAAGACGGCGACCGCTTTCACGCGGGTTTTGGACTGGGGATCATCGGCCGTCACCGCCGCCATGCACGCCAGATGACCGCCGGCCGAAGCACCCAGTAACGCCAGCCGGTCTCCGTCGATCTGATATTCTTTGGCATGTTCCTTCACCCAGAGAATGCCCCGGTTGACATTTTCCAGCATCTCGAGGCCGCTGAATTTCGCAATCGAACCGGGACGGATGGCGAACACCGTGTAACCGCGGCTGCAGAAAATATCGAACATGCGGGCCTCTTTGTGGTCCCGGATTTTTCCCCGGTCCGAGTGATACGCGCCCGACGCCACATCCACGATGGCGAGGCCATTGGGTTTCCCGCGTGGCGTAAAAATATCCACCAGCAGCCCCACGCCATGCACCACGTTTTGTTGCTGGTGGTAGGGAAGTTCTGTGGGTTTTTCTGCTGTAACCGGTTTCAAGGTAAGAGTTAATGAAAACAAAACAGCCAATAAGCTGCAGCGGGAAACAGGGAAATGGAACATGAAAGCTAACCTGATTCAGGACTTAACTGATGGAAAAAGGAAGAGAACCGGAATTCGTTAAATAAAATGCGAAGCCTGCGTGTATCTTAACGAAGGAACGGCGGAAACCGAAACAAATTCGGTATAAGGTTCAGACGATTACCGTATCTGAGCAAAGATTCTTACCAGAAAAGACTCGCAATCGTTTCAAAAAAACATCTAAAATGAAGTCGAAGCCACATTTTTCAGAGGACGTCAGTCATGGGTCGCTTACGCAGGAATCAAAATCGGGAAATTTCGCGCCGTGAAGTTTCGCGCCGTGATTTCCTGCAGCTCTCGGCCTGGGGTGCCCTCGGAACCGGGATGTCCGGCTGGTTGCGACGTCTGGCTGCAGAGACCGCCGCCGATCCGCGGCGAAAGCGTGCGTGTATTCTGCTGTGGATGTCGGGCGGTCCCAGTCAAAACGATACGTTCGACTTAAAGCCCGATCATGAAAACGGCGGCCCGTTCAAGCCGATCGAAACCGATGTCGCCGGCATTCAGATTTCGGAGCATCTGCCGAAACTGGCGACCGTGATGAAACACCTGGTTCCCATTCGTTCGATGAGTACCAAAGAAGGAGACCACACCCGCGCGACGTATTTACTGCGCACCGGTTATCTGCCTTCCGGCCCGCTCAATTATCCGACGCTGGGATCGTTCCTCAGTAAAGAACTGGGAACCGAGCATTCGGAGCTGCCCAACTTTGTCAGCATTGCCCCCAATAGTACACTGAGCCCGAATGCCTATGGTCCCGGATTTCTGGGTCCGCAGTATGCACCGCTGGTCGTCGGCGAAGGAGCTGGCTTTGTACAAAACAACGAGCAAAATCTGGACACAGCGCTGAAAGTCAAAAACCTGACGCTGCCTCAAGGCATCACCCGCAAACAGGCAGACAGCCGGCTGTCGATCCTCAACGATCTGGAACACGACTTTAACGCCACCCATCCCGGCATTCCCACGAACAGCCACCGCACTGCGTATGAAGCCGCCGTGCGGATGATGCGATCCAAAGCCATCGAAGCCTTTCAACTTGATCAAGAGCCGGACACGCTGCGCGATGCGTATGGTCGCAATCGATTCGGACAAGGTTGCTTACTCGCGCGGCGGCTGATCGAGCAGGGGGTGCCTTTTGTGGAAGTCTCTTTGAACGGCGTTCAAGGTTCGAACGCGTTTGGCTGGGACACGCATCAGCAGAATTTCGAAGCGGTCAAAAGTCTGAGTGAAGTCCTTGATCCTGCCTGGGGAACGTTGATGACCGATCTCGAACAGCGTGGTATTTTGGATTCTACACTGATTGTCTGGATGGGAGAGTTCGGCCGCACGCCGAAAATCAACCAGAATACGGGCCGCGATCATTTCCCTGCCGCCTGGACCACAGTGCTGGGCGGAGGCGGCATTCGCGGCGGACAGGTGATTGGCAAAACCAGCGACGACGGCATGAAAGTCACCGATCAGCCGGTCGCCGTTCCCGATCTGATGGCGACGATCTGCAAAGCGCTGGGCGTTGATTCCGAGAAACAGAACATGTCCAACATCGGCCGACCGATTCCCCTCGCCGACCACGGCGCGAAATCTATTGCGCAGATTTTGAAGAGCTAAGGCAACGTTCTTAAATGTTTAATGTAGGGGCGAACCCATGTGTTCGCCCGCGGAATCGATGTGGTTTGCAGGGCAGACATTCGGGTGTTTCAAATGGTTCCCTCCGTCATGCAAAACAGAATCGAATACCCCCAGGCGGGTCGACACATGGATCGACCCCTACGCCGCTCTGGATTACTCATCAGTGCTGAATCGTCAGAAAATGCTGTAAATCACAATCTGAATTGCCAGCGCGAGGCAGGCCCAGATTTTCAGATTCTGATACCAGTGGGTCGCGTTTTCCGGCGTGGTGTTTTCTCGCGGCAGCCGTAACACCCAGATGAAGACGGCGATCAGCGTTCCCAGAAACAAGGCGCGTACACACCACAGCGGAATCGGAACCACCAGCGCGCGAATGAAATTGCCGATGTGATGCAGGGGCGTCATGCGGGCGTCCTTTTGGGTTGAAGGCTGAAGACCAGGCCCTCGGTTTTCTCAGCGGGTTCTGGTTTGGTGAGAAAACTGATGATGACAATCAAGGAGAAGGAAACCACAAACGCCCAGATCGAAAAATACAGAAACGGTTCGGAAATCTGGAACAAAGGATCCATTCCCAACACGGTATAAACGGGCTCCTGATTCAGCGTGAACAACGCGATCGAAAAACAGACGCCCACGATGAATCCGATAAAGGCGGCGATACCCGTCGCCCGTTTCCAGAGCAGCCCCGTGAGTAAAATCGCAAACGCGGGCCCCTGGAAAAACGCCATCAGGGTCTGGAAGATCGTATAAATGCCTTCGCTGCGCGTCATCAGGAAAAACGAGAAACCAATGGCCCAGAGCACGAGCAGAAAGGTCACCGTGCGACCAATCTTCAGCAGCGATTCATCACTGGCGTCTCTGCGATAAAAGCGTTTGTAAAAGTCATGCGTCACAATGGTCGAAGCCGAGTTCAGATAAGAGTCGATGCTGGACATCAACGCCGCCAGGAACGCGGCTAAAAAGAGTCCCTTCAGCCCCGCAGGCAGCAGATGCGAAATCAGTTCGGGAAACGCCTGATCTCCGTCGGTCAGTTCCGGGAATTTCACAAACGCAATCAAGCCGGGCACGGCGACGACGACGGGAATCAGATTCTTGAGCAACGCCCCCCAGACATAGGCGGCTTTGGCGTCGAACTCACTTCTTGCTCCCAGCGAGCGCTGCACGATGGCCTGATTGCCAATCCAATACGCAGGGCTCAGAATCAAAGCCAGTCCGAAGAAGATGCCCGTCCAGGGAAACGGCGTGTCGGCGTCGGCCGGTAAAATGAGCGCGGTATGCGATACCTGCGTGTCTGCCTGCCCTGATTCCTGGTTCTGAGCGAGTTCTTTTTCTCTCTGCACCTGTTCCTGTTTTTCGATGGCGGCGTGAAACTGTTCAATGCCTCCCAGGTCAATGATGCCCAGCACGAGTACCAGCAGACAGCCGCCAATCATGATCACACATTGAATCATGTCGGTATAAACGACGGCGGCGAGACCTCCCGAAATCGTGTAGATGCCCACCAGAAACGCGGTCAGATAAATACAGGCATCAACGCTCATCCCCAGATGCACGTGCATCATTTTCGCAGACGCCAGCAGCATGATGCCCAGGTTGCACGCCATAAACACGATCCAGCAGACCGCGAGTGCCGACCGGACGGCGACGTTAAAACGGCGTTCCATGTATTCGGGAATCGTGGTGACCCCGCTTCGCCAGAAAAAGGGGATGAAGACAAACGCGGCAATAATCATCGCCGGTACGCAGCCGATCCATTCGAAATTCGCGACTGCCAGTCCATGCTGATGGGCGGCCCCGCCGGTCCCCACGATGTCAACAGCGCCGATGTCGGTTGCCACCAGCGACATGCCGATCGCCCACCAGGGGAGTTTGCGTCCCGCCAGAAAGTAATCGGCTCCCGTTTTGATTTTGGAGCCGATGTAGAGACCCAGCCCCAGTGTTCCGATCAGATATGCGGCGATGACGGCAAAATCGAGGAACGACAATGACTGCATGAGGAATGAACCCTGAATGACATTCGAAATCAGATGGAGTGAGCGACCCGCGGATGTGATTCCTACGATACAGCGAACCCGTGAAAAAATCGACCATCAGCGCAGGAAATCAGCAGAGACAGCACTGCAGGCGTTCATTTGTCCTGCTTCGACAGGACCTGTTTGATCTGCGGGATCAACAGATCGGCGACCATCCGCTGGCCGGCCGTGTTGGGATGCATCCCATCCAATAAGAGATCGCGGGTCGACTGTTTTTTCCCTTTCGCGTGGTTTTCAAAGGCAGTATAAACATCGACGAGTGGCAGCTTTTCTTCTTTCGCGATCTTCCGCACCGTTTCGGCATACGACTTCAGAAACAGATTGAACCCGTCAGGGTCTTCCGGATCGTAAGGGGGCTTGCCGTACGTTTGTTTGAGATTGGCGGTCCAGCACATGGAATTCGGCGTCATCAGGATCACCGCGATCTGCTTGTCTTGAAGCTGTTTGATGAGCGCACGCAGATTGGCGGCATATTGTTCCTGCGAGACACGCGATGTCGTCGCCGGCGGTTTCCTCCAGACATCGACGGCGGAATCATTGATGCCAAACTGAATGATGACCAACTGCGGCTGATGCTCTAACACATCTTTTTCAAAACGGGCCACCGCATTTTTGGTCGTGTTACCGCCAATACCGGCGTTGATCACTTTGACGGGAATCCCTGCCTCGGGTAATTCTTTCTCCAGAATCATCGAATACACCACCAGCGGTCCGCGCGTCGCCGTCGTGGAATCGCCGAACGTCACAATTGTAAATGGCTCCGCGGAATCTTTTTCCGTCGGCTCCTTTTCCGCTGCCGAAAGAAACGAAGGACAGAGCAGACAGCCCGCCATCAGTGAAAAACAGAGCAAGTAAGACGCAGCACGAAGAATCATAAAACCAGCCTGTGTGTGAGGAAGAACGAAAGAAGCGCGATGGAAAGTCGGTAGATCTATTCAGAATAAACAAAGCGGACTGTGGTTTCAATTGTTTTCCCCGGGAACCGGAATCAAAGCAAACCGGCATCCTAGAAAATATGCCCCAGACCGCGGTCGCGCCGACAGCCGGAGAGCTGAGACAGGTGAAAGGCGAAGTGATTCGTCAACAGCAGTGAAACCGCATGGCCCACGGTCTGAATGGGGGAGCCATCAAACAGCGCGATGCCGTGTGGCCCTGCCACATCTTCCGGTTTGGCCTCAGCCGCCATTGACCGCAGGGTTTCGTAAGCCTGATTCAGGTCCGTAATCAACGCATCTCGTGTTAAAGAGGCGTGGGGTTTCACTTCGTCACTCGAACCGGGACCAAACAGGGGCACCCATCTGGGATGCGTCAGACTGCCCCCCAGAAACGTCTGCCCCATTTCACCGACGATCGCCAGGTGACCGAGAATCCAGACGGGAGGATGTCCGTGCCCGTTGCCCCGCGTGAACAGAGAATCCTCAGGCAGATCCGCCATGACGGCTGCGAACTGTTTTAACTGCAACTGGTTAATCGCGATTTCGTTTTCAAACATGTTGTGTTTATCTCCGGTTCATTTTCTTCGACAGCGGATTGTTTTGTAAGAATAAAGTAGTCGCGTGGAATAAGACAGTCAACAATGGGTAAAGGAAGGTTGGGTCTAATGAACGAAAAATCCTCACAGGCAGAAAACAATTCCATACTGGAATGTGAGTACAAGCTGGGTTCACACCGTGGCCGGCATGATTACACAATGAACGTGCAGAGCGCGTATTGAACCTACAGTAGACCGGCGAGGTGGTTCCCCTGATAGCGACGAATTCCTTTTCCCTGCTGATTCCTAAAACCGATGGGGAGTCAACGGTGGGCAGAGGAAACGTTGCGCTGTGGTTTGATTCGACGGCTGGTGCCGTACCGCTTATGTCCTGGTACGATTTTGTGAATCATTCAGAATTGCCGTGATCACAGTCTCCCAAAGAGTGGGAACCGAATATGGTTTTTCCAGAATGGCGAATGCTCCTTCGGAGCGCGCACAGCATGTCGTTTCTGAATCCAGAGATCCTGAAACAAGAATGGCGGGCAGTCTGTAACCGGCAGACTTCATATTTTTCAGTAATTCCAGACCGTTGTACCCGTTCATCTGGTAATCAGTGAGAACACAGCCACAGGAATTTATTCCGGTGCTGCGTAAGAAGTCCTCAGCTGATGCAAACGCTTCCACATGCAGTCCGCAGCTCTTAATCAGTGTGACATAAGAATCCCTGACAGATTCGTTATCCTCAACGATATAAACGCTCGGCTTATAGTACTCTGGTAGTTTTTGCAGTCGATTCATTAGAAAGATTTCTCACTTTAGAGACATTCTAACCTTTAATACTAATTTTATAGTATTGGCAAATCCTGTAAACTGACACTTTGGTCCGATTTATGTGTACGTCTGGGTAAAACACTGTTTATTAATATCGATATTCCATTTAATGTAGTTTGTACTGATGTGTATAATAGCCTATCTGCATAGTGCTGTTTTGCAGTGGGATTTGAGCGAATCTCGTTTCTGGTTTTTGCGAAATTTCTCTGACCGTTTCCTGCTCACTGTGTTCGGGACTGCCCTCTTCTACAGAGAGAATTAAGAGTAGATCCGCGGTATCAATTCAGATCCCGGAGACCGGACTTGTTTTTAAGTGGTGAGTTTTAAAAGAAGGAAGGCCTGAATGGTACTGCCCCTTTTTCATTCAAACACTCATGAGTACCTTAATGAACCACAGCACTTCAGACAAAACTTCCACCGCTGATAACAACCCTGATCAGCAAAAAAAATGGTCGGTCTGGCGGCAGGGGGATGATGGGAATCGCTTTCTGATCGAAGCGGGGCTCTCGGAAGCAGTCGCGAAACAGAAGGTCGCGGAATTCGAATCGCATGGGCACAAACAACTCTACTGGGCAACGCAGTCGCGTTTAGAACATACACCATAAAAAAAGGGCTGGAAGCCCAAGCTTCCAGCCCTTATAAGTACGTAGTACTCCTGTTTATGTAACATTTACAATCTGGTCACAAAATCCGCAGCCGACTACTCAGACGCGAGCGCCTGTCTTGGGTTCATCAGTCGCGGCATGCTTCCAGTTTCATTGTCATACACGGATACTTCGGCAACGAAGATGCAGGAACTTGAACGGTCGAAATAAAAACTTTTTCAGAAATAGCGTGCCGAAAAATTAACCGTCAGGATTTTACTGAATGTTAAAATTGGTTCATTCGAACCGCTGACGTTTGAACAAACTTCGATACGAATCGCTTTCGTCTGGAGCAAATCATCACGTTCTGGAAGCGGGTTACAGTTCCGGAATCGGATCATCGGCATTGATATCCACTTCTTCCCAGTTCGCTTTCCCGTTTTCGTAACGCAGAATGCGATGTTTACTGCCGGGAGCGGGTTTTTCGTTAATG
>NZ_CALFPF010000599.1 GCF_937919775.1 uncultured Gimesia sp. | reverse complement strand
ACCCTATATGGACAACAGTCCCGATTATTATATGCTTGATTTCAACCAACCCTGGGAGGGGCCGGACAATCTTTATGTGATGCAATCGGTACGTCCTACGTACCTCATTCCGGGAGTTAAAGCTCATTATACGAATTTCGGTTATGGGTTAACTCATTACCTCGGTAATCCCCATCTCTTGTACCGCAACAGCAGTGTGAAATTTAAGCAGATGACGAACGGCACTGCGCATACCTGGATGGTGGGCGAGGTGGCGGGCGATTATCAACCCTGGGGCTATCCCTTCAACTGGAGACCACTGGGCACAAAAATGTGTAACGGACCAAGCTGCTATGGTCATCCTCCCTGGTATGGCGGTCATCTGTTGTTTGCGGATGGCAGCGTTTCTTTTTTTTCGGATGAAACCTCTCCCGAAATACTGAAAGGTCTTGCTGACGCTCCTCCTGTACCCGATCAAGAACAGAGAGCTGTTCCGGTGAAACGGTTTGAAACAGGCAATTTTCATTGGGACTATATTTCGTTACAGAGTCAGCCGGACGATGAAAACGTCTATTACGTGAAGATTTTTCAAACTGATTCAAACTCGCTGGTGCTGATCAATCTGTTTTCGAGTGAGAATTTATCTGAAAGCGAAAAAGAAGAGTTGATAGAGCATCAAAGGGCGTTTCCCACGCCACATTTCTTTTTACGCATTGACTCGACGACAGACGTTGCTCAGGCATTAGGGAAATCTTCATTGTCCCAGGCAGCAACGCCAGAACAGTTAGCAGCGAATGTGAAAACGCTGGAATCGCTGCAGAAACAATTGCTGGAAAAATAATCGTTTTATTCTGCTGACAGTCAGCATCTTGCCTCTGGTGCGGCGTCTGCTAAGATGTTTCTCTGTCGAATAAAAAAAGCCAGTTTCAATTAGTGAAGTCAGAGATCAGAGAAGCATGAATCACGAATCAGAGGCAGCGTCGAATCCAGATCCGACTTCGGGTGCGCAGTGGATTCGGGGAACATCGACATCACTGAAGCGGACCAGACAGGGATTTACTTTGTTCCTTTATGGCTGCATTCTGGTCTGTCTGGCGGCGTTCGGGGTACTCTATTTTGAATTCAGCACAGAAATGCTGTCCGTAGTCATTCAGGTCCTGCCTGTCACGGCGCTGATGGGAAATCTGATCATCCTGGCAGGCGCACTGTTATTTTTCTCTGTGCCGCATGAAGTCAATTCCCGCGGTGTACTCATCGGGGCGGCAGTCGGCTTTTTCGCCAAGATCATTTTTTCAGCAACCGTCTTTTGTGTCCCCGGCTTTCTGGGAGTTCCCTTGGCACTCAGTCTGAAACTGGCAGGATATCTCGGTTTGGTTCTGTTCGCTCTGTTTCTGAGAAAACTGTTGTTGTATCTCAATCGCTCTGATCAGCTCTGGAAAGTATACGGCCTGTTGGTAGCGACCGTTTTGTTTCTGCTGGGATCCTGGTGCCTGGAATTGATGGTGGATCTCGGATTGATCACAATCGCTTTGATCCCCATTTACTCGGTGATGCTGGTGGGATTATTTCTGTATCCCTGCTTTGTCTATAGCCTCAAAAAAGTGTTGTCTCCGTGAATGCGAACTCTTTGTCTATAACGGCTCAGGAGCTGAACTGCAGCCAGAACTGAAATGCTCCCATACACCTGGTAGAATCTCGCCTGAGCACTCCCCTCGTGTCAGGGAATGTCTGGTCAGTACATTTTTACGCTGATTTAGCCTGAATTTCGTCTTCGGGAATCGAAAATCTGAATTTCTTTACACTGAAACCGGCCAGAGCCGGGGGATCAGCTTGACGCGTAAATTCAGGGGCAATATACTCGCGCGATGGACTTATTTATCTCGTTGTGGGAGAATGAGTTTCGGACGATTTTCTATTTACTGCGAGAGACTCTCATGAAGAGCGAACATAGACACGACCTGCAAACCAACGACCTGAGCAAATTAATCGTTCAGGCGGAACCGTTCATGGAACAATACGGCATGAAAGCCCTGGTGGCTGTCGGTGCCGCGTTTGTATTGGTCATTGGCTATTTCGCCTGGTCTACTAATCAGACAAGTCGGGATGCGGAAGGCTGGACCCGTTTAGCCGCCTGTACCTCCACGGCCGATTTTGAAAATGTCGCCGAAGATTTTGCCGGAACGAAAGTCGCCGACTGGGCCTTGATTCATGCGGCTGAAAGCCATCTGCAATCCGGAATTCGCAATTCGTTTTCCGATCGCAGTGCCGGTGACCGTGATCTCAAAGAAGCGAAAGCGCAATTCCAGAAACTGCTGGACTCCTCCTCGACGATACCGGAAATTCGTGAACGAGCGCTGTTCGGCATGGCGCGCACGGAAGAATCAACGTCGGATGGCGATCTCAAAAATGCCACCGAACTCTATAAAAAACTGATTCAGGAATATCCGAACTCCATTTTCCGCAAACTGGCCGACCAACGTGTGAAACCCGTTGCAGGGGAAAAAGTCGCCGTTCTGGATCAGGAAGATACGAAGAATTTTTACAAGTGGTTTCATGCTCAAAACCCAAAACCCGGTGATCGTCAGCGACCCGGATTTAATTTGCCAATGCCAGGGGGCATGACTCCCGGCGGTGAAGAAAATGATTCAACAGAATTGCCCGGGCTTCCGGATCTTCCCGCGCTCCCAAGTCTCCCGGGGCTTCCTGAGCCTTTGACTTCTTCTCCGTTGACAGAAGAGAAAAAACCGGCTGAGCCCAAAACAGAAACTCCCGCGAAAGCAGAACCAAAGGCTGCTGAAAAGCCGGCTGTGCCTGAAGCAGCGGCGAAAAAAGCGGAATCACCCGCAGAGAAACCAAAGCCGGAACCAGCGACCGAAAAGAAACCATAATGTCTGACGAACTTTCGTCACCTCCGGAACTTTCCAGCGAACCTATTGAAATTACAGTCGAAGCACGCGCTCATGGCTGGCGGATCGACCACTATCTGTGCCGCCTGTATCCCAATTACACGCGTGTCCTGTTTCAAAAAGCGATCAGGCAGGAAGCGGTGCTCGTCAACGGTCTGCCCGTGAAAGCGGCGCGGCGGATGCGCGTGAATGACCGTGTTTCCATTCGCCTGCCCGAACTGCCGGACAATCAGCTTCCGCCGGAAGATATTCCGCTCGATATCATCTACGAAGACGACTGGATTGCCGTCATCAATAAACCTTCGGATATGATCGTCCATCCGGGCAAAGGAAATTACGCGGGAACGCTGGCCGGAGCGCTGCAGCACCACTTCGATCAGTTAAGCGATGTGGCCGGACAGTATCGACCGGGCATTGTGCATCGGCTGGATCGGAATACCAGCGGCGTGCTGGTAGTCGCCAAGGATAATCAGGTGCATGCGAAGTTGAGTGCCCAGTTTGAGAAGCGCGAAGTGTCGAAGGAATACCGGGCGATAGTCTGGGGCCGCATGGAGTTCGATACCGATTTCATCGAAACTTTCATGTGTGTGAATCCCCGGCACCGCGAAAAAATGATGGTCACCGTCGAAGGCGGCAATGCCCGCGATGCGTTTACCTATTACGAAGTCATCCAGCGCTATAAAGCGTTTACCTATGTGAAGCTCAAACCCCGCACGGGGCGGACGCACCAGTTACGCGTTCACATGCAGCATATCGGACACCCGATTGTGACCGATCGCGTCTATGGCGGCCGGATCTCTTTGAAAATGAAAGATCTGAGTGTCCAGGCGGAAGCGGATGCCGAATTGCGGGAGACAGATCTGCTGATCGAGCGCCAGGCGCTTCATGCATATTGTTTGGAATTTAACCATCCGCAGAGTGGAAAACGAGTCAGTTTTGAGGCACCATTACCGGAAGATATGCAACTGACCCTCGCTGCGTTAGACCAGTACCAGAAGGAAGAATGAAATGAAACTCGCGAAAGTTTTATTATCAAGCGGAGAACGTCATGTCGCCATCGTGGAACAGAATGGGGTTCAACTTCTGGATTTAACTCAGGTCGATCACTGTCACCGACTGTCGGATATTCTATACGCGCCTGATCCTGTCGGGCTGGCGAAATTTCTGATCGATACCGAATTGCCTCCGGTGCCGTTCAGTCAACTCGAATTCCTGGCGCCGATTGATCATCAGGAAGTCTGGGCCGCCGGTGTGACATATAAACGCAGCCAGGTAGCTCGCATGGAAGAATCCGAGGCGGCTGCTTCACACTACGACAAAGTTTATACGGCTGACCGACCGGAACTGTTTTTCAAAGCCACGCCGAACCGGGTCTGCGGGCCGAATCAGCCGGTCCGTGTTCGTTACGACAGCCAATGGTCGGTGCCTGAACCCGAGCTGGCGCTGGTCGTCTCCCCCGATTTACGTCTGGTAGGTTACACCATCGGCAACGATATGTCGGCCCGCGACATCGAAGGCGAAAATCCGCTGTACCTGCCTCAGGCAAAATTCTACAAGCAGTGTTGCGGTCTAGGCCCCTGCATCCTGATTCATGAGAAACCTCTGAAACGGGAAGCAACGAAAATCACGCTTACCATCGAACGCCGGGGAGAAGAAGTTTTTCAGGGAGAAACTTCGATTGGAGAAATGGCACGCGAACTCGAAGATCTGATCCGCTGGTTAGGGAAAGAAAATGAGTTTCCCAGCGGCGCGATTCTGTTAACGGGAACCGGAGTTGTCCCCCCCGATGAATTCAGCCTCGAAGACCATGACATCGTCTCGATCGAAATTACCGGGATCGGCACACTGATCAATCCGATTGTGAAAGACGCCGCTCCCTGACGCGTGTTCGCGCTGATTGTGACGCACGTCGCGCGATCTGAGCAATGAATCCGGATCAGTGACCACTCGTTTTCGTTGCCGGTGCGCTGGTCTGGAGTACCGCTTCGATTTCCGCCAGGGTGGGTAACGCATTGCGATTTCCCAGCCGTTCGCATTTCAAGGAGGCCGTCACACAGGCGCATTTCAAAACACGGTCGAGAGGCCACGCTTCCAGAATGCCATAAAGTAACGCACCGGTGAAGACATCTCCCGCGCCGGTGGTATCAAGCGACAGTACGGGCAGGGCACCGCAATGAATGCAGCCTGCTTCCGTGAAGAGCCACGCGCCGCGTGTGCCGTCGGTGATCGTCACAATCTCGGGGCCCTGTGCGAGCAATGCTTTACCGGCCGCTTGAATGTCATCGGTTTGAAGATATTCCGTGATGAAACGGCGGGGGCAGTTCATGACATTCAGATACGGAATCAGTTGTTCCATGCCCGGTTTTAAAGAGCCTGCATCCAGGCAGACGAGCGCGCCGGCCTGCCGCGCGAACCGGGCTGCGTGCAGACAGGTTTCTTCAGGCCAGCCATCCAGGTGAACGGCTTTCGTCTGTTGCAGCAGTGTCAGATCCAGTTCATGGGGTTGCAGGCAGCGTTCCGGTCGATAGCAGGCAATCGTGCGGGTGCCCGCCTGTTCGTCAATCCAGATCTGCGAATAACCGGAACGGGTTCCCGGCATCAGGCGGCTGCCTGTGAGATCGAGATTTTCTGCAGCGAGATCCTGTTCAATCAGGAGACCGTATTGATCATCGCCCCAGCTGCCGATGAACGCGCAGCGTTTACCGAAGCGACTTAAGAGAACCTGCGCCGTCGGAACCGGGCCGCCGATCTGATAGGCGTCGCTGATAATATTCGTTTTTGCATCCTGGACGGGGTGTTGTGCCAACAGGACCAGATGATCCACGACAACCGTGCCCACGCCGACGACATCATACTGCATAAAATCGGTTCTTTATTTTGATGATACGACAGCTAACCGTCGAGTTTCTTTTCCCAGAAAAGCGCCCGCCCCATTTGCGGGTCGAGTTCATAAGCGGAAAATCCAAATTTGGTATAAGCGGTCTGCGCACGGTGATTGCCTTCCAGAACTTCCAGCGTGAGTTTACAGCATCCGCGTCTTTTGGCAATGGTTTCAACGCGTTCGAATAACAACCGGGCAAGACCCTGTCTTCGAAACTCCGACGCGACAAACACATCATGCACATTCAACAACGGCCGGCAGGCAAATGTCGAAAAACCTTCGATGCAGATCACAAGTCCGGCAGGTTCTTCATTTTCAAACGCGAGGACAATCACAACGTCGGCACGTTTTTGCAAAGCACCGGCAAGATTGTTTTGCACCTCTTCCGGCAGTGGTTTTCCGCACCCTTCAGGGCTGCAGGCATAACTGTTCAGCAAAAACAGGACTGCATGGGCATGTGCGGGATTCGTCAGATCTGCTTCGATCAGGTGCATGGAATTGTCTTTTCGCTTCGGGATCGGTTAATCTGTCAAAGGAAGATCCAAATTGGATACTGAAACGGTTATTTTAATCAGAGGAACGGAAATAAGGGAGTCACTCTTTTGAAAGAGTCTGGCAGACACAGTAATTACCGTCGATTAATTCAACATGATATTTGAAACACATCAATGAAAATCATTCCTGTTTTAGACATTCTCAATCAAACCGTCGTGCGCGGAGTCGCCGGAAAACGCGACACGTATCAACCCATTCAGAGTCGTCTGACACAGTCCAGTCAGCCGCTTGATATCGCATGTGCTTTACGCGATGAATTTCAGTTCTCTGAATTTTATGTGGCTGATCTGGATGCCATTCTGCATTCAGAACTCAATCTGGATCTGTATCGCCGATTGCTCGAGGCCGGGTTCACGTTTCTGCTGGATTGCGGTCTGCGATGTGCGACTGACAGTGAGCCGCTTACTTCATTAGAAGGAGTTTCGCTGGTTGCCGGTCTGGAAACGCTGGCGGGTCCGCAAGAGCTGGAAAAACTGGTACGGCAGTGGGGCGTGCGGCAGACCGTCTTCAGTCTCGATCTGAAACAGGGGGTCCCACTTGTCAGCAGCGCGCCCGGGAACGAGTTTGCATTGATCGATGACCCATTGGAAGTGGCGGAGATAAGTATCCAGCAGGGAGTTCAGCAGATGATTCTGCTGGATCTGGCGCAAGTTGGAACCGGAACGGGAACCGGGACCGAGGAACTCTGCTGGACATTGCGCAGCCGTTATCCCAATTTGAAACTGATTACGGGGGGCGGCATCCGTCACACGGATGATCTCACTGCAGAGGCGACACGAGGCGCTGATGCCGTCCTCGTGGCGTCTGCATTACATGATGGACGTATCGGGAGAGAAGCGGTTCTCTCCCTGTCCTGACGTCTGACTGGTGCGCGTCCCCGTTCACTGTCGCGTCGTCCATGCCACCATACTCGATTCGAATGGCCCTGGAGACGCAACAATCAACCTGATAACAGACTATTTCAGCAGATCGGGGAGTGCTTTTTTGAGATCGGAAACCGTTGCACTCCGGTTCACAACTTTGCCGGCTTGATCGACGAGAAACATCGTGGGCAGTGAAATGACACCGAAGTCGCGTGCAGGCGCACTTTCCAGGCCCCCCTCTTCATGGATATGAGCCCACTCGATTTTATGTTGTTTGGTGTAGGCTTCTGCCAGGTCAGGTGTCGCATCGAGGTTAATCCCCAGTATATCAAAGCCCTGGCTGTGATATTTACTGTAAAGCTCCTGAATTTGAGGCAAGTCTTCCGTGCATGGTTTGCACCAGCTCGACCAGAAGATGACCAGCAGCACTTTACCGCGGAACTGTTTGGCGTCGATGCTGCCGCCGGCTAAAGAGTTCCCCTTTAATTCGAGTTCCTGACCCGCCAGATTCATCCTTCGTAGTGCACCGGCGCCGCGTGTTCCCGCTTCCGAACTCCCATGACTTTCCACCAGCTTGGTGTACCATTTTTTGGATTCCGCAACTTTCCCGCTGAATTCCTGTGTGACCGCCAGTTGCAACATTGCTTCCGCGGAATCGTCCGAGTTGGGATATTTTTTGATAAAGTCTTCCAACTGCTCCAGCCACCATGTCTGTACGTCGCGGAGTTTCTCACTTTGTGTCGTTTGTAACTGTGAACTGTAATCAGCCAGCAGGGTACGGTACGTAACGTAAGCCACCAGATCCTGGTCCTGAGATTTTTTCTGGACCTGATCTCGAATCGCCTGCAGCTGTTTTAAGCCATCTTTGTATCCGACTGTTTGAACGGCTGCTGCCAGACCATCGACCATCTGGCGGGTCCACTGGGCACGGTCGTCTTCATTTTTGGCAGCCGCAATCAGCTTCTCAATAATCACAACCCGATCTGTGTTATATTTCGAAATTGCTGCGGGACCTTTATCCGGAGTGGGACTGTTTTGATCAAGTTTCTGGAGATCATCCAGTAAGCCTTGCATCTCTTTTGATAGTCCGACCGTGGAATTGGTGGGCAGGGTTGCGTTTCCGGCAACCGGCTGCATCAGGATGCCACCTTCAGTGACCTGCATCGACTCGCCTTCAATCGGCAGGGGAACTTGAGTCAGTCTCCAGGCATCTCCGACGCGAATCAGTTCACCAAATTGAATCAGGCCGCTTTTCCCTTTGGTATCAATGATGGACATCACATTTTCGAAAACATGTAAATCTTTGTCGGTTTTTACATCATCGGCGGGAATCAATCCCGGCATGGAACCATCGAATCGGACCCAGACCGTATCGGGAGTGATCATTTTGGTTTTGGAAAGCATCACGGGAATGTCCTTTGGCGCTCCCTTGACCGATTCACGAATCTTGTCTGCAAATGGATTTTTGATGCCGGAACCGGAAAGCTCTTCCTCCGTGATCATCAGCGTTTTGAAGGCATTCGTGTCTTTGTTTGCTAACGCAGCGATGGCGACTCTGGTGACTTCTTCGGCTGAAATCATTTTCCATTCATCAATCTCACCGTTTTCATCACGATCAATGCCCCAGCGTGTTCCCGCCAGATTCATCCAGCGCGAACCATCGACTTTGTTATTAAAGTTGGCATCGATATCCCGGTAGACTTCCAGCCCCCGATTGAAATAGCGCCATTGATCGACCACATTATCGCCGTTGGTGTCAACGAAACGTCTCAGAACCTGACCGTTCGGGCCATACACAATCCAGCCCGACGTTTTTTTGTCCTGCTCGACTTCGACCTTGCAGCGGGCGTAATCCGCTTTCTCCGGAATTTCAATTTCGATGTCTTTCTGAATTGGCTTGAACGTCAGCGCCAATTCCACAGACGGGGCATCCGCCGCCGATAACGAGTTGGAAAACGAAATAAGGAGAACGAATACTGTTAATAATAAGATTCGGCCAATAGACATGTCACGGGACTCCGATTCCGCTGGTACGCATACTTAAACAACTAAAACGAACATGGTTGGGATTTTAGTAGAAAACGGGTGAATTGGTCACCATCAGTTTTCACAATTCCTTTGAAACCATTCAGTAATCGAAGAATGGCCCGATTTAGTTCATCAGAAGCCCTGCATACCCGACAACCCGTGACCGGTCCCCCGTGATTTCTCCGGATGTGGCGTAGCCAACTCGTTCTACTTGACTCAGCTTGCCCAGTTTTTGAAGCGTTTTCATCACAATCACGGCGGGCAGCACTCCACACATGGAAATATGGTTCTCCCGAACGATTTCGAGCAATCCTTCCGGGTCCCGTGCAGACATTTTCTCCAGAGCCAGTTCGTCCAGGCGGCGGTTTTCAGCATCCGTGGCAAAGTGATTCATATCGCTGGAAATCAGCAGCAGCGGCGGTTCAGGCAGCCCCTGAATGACATTGGCCAAGCCTGCTGCAAATTGTTCGCAGCGTTGCAGATTCCCGCCGCCGATGGCAATTCCCACGACTTGCGCATGAGGTGCCAGCCGTTTGATTAATGGTAATTCGACTTCAATCGCGTGTTCACTCCGATGGGCGGCTGCGTCCCGTTCCAGACCGGGAATCTGTTCTGCCAGCTTGCGGGCCAGATCTACGTCGGAATCCAGATTTCCATTCGGCAGCGCCCAGACTCGATGCGGGGCGACCGCCCATTCGACGCCCTCACGGGTGTGTTTCGGGCCAATGACAATAATTTTGGAAGGGAATTCGATGCGTTTTAAAACGTTCGCTGCGATTTTACCGGAATACATCCAGCCGGCGTGCGGAACCATCGCCGCAGCCCAGCGTTCCGGTTTGCCCGCTTCATAAAACAGGTCATCCAGTTGTGCTTCGAGTGTACCCGGATCGGACGGGTAAAATGTCCCAGCAACTCCGACGGGCCTGGTTGACGGTCCCAGTTCCGGACGGGGACGATTGACGATCTGAAAACGGGGTGCCGCCGTCTGTACCGCCAGACTGAGGACCTGTGCTGATTCGGGTTGCGTCACACCCACCGCCTGTTGCGCCTGTTCCAGTAAGAGCGCTGCTTCCAGATCGCGGTCGAAGAGCCAGCCAGTTTTCTGACCTTCGATTAATAGTAAGCTGCGGTGCTCTGAATCAAAATTCGTGAGGTCGAATTTTTCCACGGTTCCGTGCATCGCGGGATCAGTGGCCAGAGCTAATTTGACCTGAAATTCACCGGGCCGCAGGTGATGGCTGGCGATGATTTGAACCAGTTGCTGGCAGAGCGAGAACACCGTCGATTGCATGGGAAACGATTGTTTCAACGTCCACTTTGAAAGCGCGAGTTCCTCGCCGGTGTCTGTTTTTGTCAACAGCAGCGCCACGCCCTGAATGTTGGCGTCCGAGACGCTGGGACAGTAATAGGAGGGAACCTGCCCGTTCATCAAAGCTTCAATCGTCGTTTGCACATATTGAAGATACTGGGCAAATTCGCGTTGCCCCAGGATTTGCCGAATGGAATTTTCAACCGGCGCGGGAATCATCTCGGCTAATTTTGCGGAACAGGAAACTCCCTGGTAGCGAAAGAGTGTGGTTCCCGGATTTTTCCAGGCGGTCGGTGAGAGCCCCGCTTTAATACAGGTTTGATTCAGAAATTCTTCCGAGTTCCAGCCATGATCAAGGGGAACGCCGGGCAGTAATAAACCACTGTGCCCGTCCGCCCGAATCTGCAAACCGTGCAGACCGACTGTCACCGCGCTGATACGATCGGCTCCCTGTTCCAATACTTCTTCCAGCTCGGATAACAGCCAGACTTCCAGATCGAGCTGCGATAACTCACTGGAGGAAATGGGAGGAAAACGGGGATCCTCTTTGGCAGCACGAATGGCCGCCTGATGTAATGCCTGTCCCAGCGGAAGCGGTTGTCCGAAGTTCCCGCAACACGAACGTAACTGTCCCTGCCGTTTGAGGCTGACGAAGGCACCGTTGATCACAGTCTCTTCCAGTTCGTCGAGCGAGATTTCTTCCGGGCGGCTTTGAGTCGCGGTTCCCGCTACGACTGAAGCCGCTTTCTTCAGCAGTTTCTGTTCCTGATCGCTGGTGAGTTCAATCTTTCGGGACGTGTTGTGACCCTGCATCGTAGAAGAACCTTTCTGAAGACCGACTTGCTGTGAGTTAACGCCGGAACTGGTTTTTAAAATCTCTTGAATATCCACGGGCAGTCTTTTTTGCCCCCACGTTCCCGGTTTGTCGTTGAAAAAACCGGCGATGTTTGTGCCGCAATAACCGCAACAATTCTGTTTCAACGCATATTTACCCAGTTGATACCAGTTGCGTTCGATCAGTGTCTGCTGGCATTGGGGACAATAGGTGCTCTGTCGCGCTGCGTCATTGACATTTCCTGTATAAACATATTTCAGTCCTGCTTTTAATGCAATGTCTCGCGCGCGGATCAAAGTTTCGGGGGGAGTCGCACCCCGGTCCAACATGCGGAAGTCCGGATGAAAAGCCGAAAAATGCAGCGGTACTTCATCGCCGACGTTGTTCAGAATCCAGTCACACATCTGTTGAAATTCATCGTCCCCATCGTTCGCCTGCGGAATGACCAGATTGGTGATTTCAAACCAGACATCGGTTTCGTGTTTTAACCAGCGCAATGTGTCCAGAACGGGCTGCAGATGCGATAACGTGACGCGGTAGTAAAATTCTTCAGTGAATGCTTTCAAATCAACATTGGCGGCGTCGATGTGTTCAAAAAAATCGCCTCGCGCGGATTCCGTTATATAACCGGCTGTGACGGCTACGGTTTTCACACCTCGCGCATGACAGGCTTTGGAAGTCTCAATGGCATATTCAGACCAGATGATCGGGTCGTTATATGTAAAGGCGACACTTTGGCAACCTAACTGCGCTGCGACGGCGGCGATTTCTTCCGGCAGGGCACGGGCACTGAGGCGTTCGATTTCCCTCGATTTGGAAATGTCCCAGTTCTGGCAGAATTTACAGCCCAGATTGCAGCCTGCTGTCCCAAAGGAAAGCACGCTGGAGCCGGGATAAAAATGATTCAACGGTTTTTTTTCAATAGGGTCGACACAGAATCCGGTACTGCGGCCGTAAGTGGTCAAAGCCATCTCGCCGCCGATATTCTGGCGCACGAAACAAAAACCCCGGTCCCCTTCCGCCAGTGAACAGGCACGCGGGCACAAATCGCAGATGATTTTCTCACCCGCACGATGCCACCACCGCGCAGGATACAGGCCCTGTTCGATATCCGAATGTTGAATTTGATCAGTTGAGAGAATGGGAAGCGTTTTTTCAGTCATGATTTTG
>NZ_CALFPF010000598.1 GCF_937919775.1 uncultured Gimesia sp. | reverse complement strand
ATTTCAATCGATTGATCAGAGAGGTAAGTGATGTGGGCAATCATGCGGGCCAGCGCCAGTCCGTAGCGCGGGCCTTCCCCTTTTTCATACTCACCATTTTTATATTCGGGATCTGTTTTGATGGCCCGTCTGCCGACCGCGTTGAAGGCGATCCCCTGCGCCGAAAGCTGAGCCGCCGATGCCAGACAGATCGCCCCGCGCAACTGGTCGGGGAAGCGCGCGGCCCACTCCAGGACCTGCATGCCTCCCAGGCTCCCCCCGATCACGGCCAGTAACTGGTCGATGCCGAGATGTTTTGTGAGCGCGGAATGGACTTCCACAATATCGCCGACCGTAATGAACGGATAGCTGAGCCGATAGGGCTGATTCGTCTGCGGATCAATACTGCTCGGTCCCGTGGTTCCCTGACAGCCCCCCAGGACATTGGCGCAAATCACAAAGTATTGATCGGTGTCGAGAGTTTTTCCCGGGCCGATCAGATCATCCCACCAGCCGGGTTTCGCTTTTTCGTCGTCGTTGGCAAAGTAGCCGGCGGCGTGTGCATCTCCCGTGAGTGCGTGGCAGATATAGATGGCATTATCCTTCGCCGGTGTCAATTCGCCGTACGTTTCATAAGCCACCTGGATCGGGCCGAGTTCTCCTCCGCCCGCCAGTTTTAACCAGTTCGGAGGGGCAAACAAAGTTGCCAGCCTGGTTTGAACAAAACCCACGCCCGTGTGTTGGCGGGTTTCACTAATTTCCTGTTGTGTTGCCATAGAAAAATTGCTTCTCAAGTTTCCTGCAAATATAAGTCCGTGGGCTCCTGGCGGTGAAATCAGTATATCGAACGTCCTGCCGGATTTCGACACGTGGCTGCTCCAATCCACGCTGATCTTTCCTCATTTCAGAGCGGCCCCCATCGCAAATGCTTTAATTTATGCTGATTATACAGAAAACATTGTTTAAAACGAATCTTCCCGAACGGCCTGAATCCTGCGTCGACATTGAGAAAAGAGGCGCAGTCCTCAGATCTCGGTCGAAGTAGAACCATCAGCTTGATTCGGTCAGTTCCAGAAAACGGTCGACGCGGCGGTCGATGATATCGATACTCTTGTTCCAGAAGTCGGCTTCCCCCAGTTGGTAGCCAAATGTATTGGCAACGGCGTCTTCTGAGACCTGACACCCGGTGGCCAGCAGCAGTTCGCGATATTGATTCGCAAATTCCGTCTGATCAGAATAGCTGTCCGCCAGCGCGTAAACGCCGAGCGACAGCAGATAGCCGAAAGTATACGGGAAATTATAGAACGGCAGTTCGCTGATATAAAAATGCAGCTTGGAGACCCAGAACAGTGGATTCCAGCCCGCATCGTCCAGTGCATTCGCGTAAGCTTCTTTCTGGGCTCCGAGCATCAATTCCGAAAAACGTTCCGGCGTCAGTTCCCCCTCCAGTCGCTCCTTGTGCAGCCGGTCTTCAAACAGGAACCGGGCGTGAATATTCATCATGAAGGCGACCGCGTCTCCCAGCATCCCGTCCAGAATCTGTAGTTCCTCTTCTCTGGTCTTCGCCGCCTTCAGGCGTTGCTCACCCAGCACGGCTTCTGCAAACGTCGAAGCCGTCTCCGCCAGGTTCATCGGATAATCACTGAGCACAAACGGTGCATCCTTTAACACGTGCGAATGGTAAGCGTGTCCCAGTTCATGCGCCAGCGTCGACATGCTGTCGGCAGAATTCGTATACGTCATGAAAATACGCGACTCTTTTTGCACAGGAAACGTCGTGCAAAAGCCCCCCTGTCTCTTGCCGGCCCGGTTTTCCACTTCGATCCAGCGCTCGCGCAGAGCCCGTTCGGCAAACGCACTCAGATCGGGGCTGAACTGCTCAAAGGAATTCACAACCAGCTCACAGGCACGGTCGTATTTCAGTTCGGCAGATTCGCCCCCCGAGAGTGGCAGCGGCGCATTCAGGTCGTACCAGCAGAGTTGAGAGAGCCCCAGCATTTCCGCTTTTCGTTCCAGAAAACGGACCAGCTTCTGTTTGCGTTTTGTGATCACCGACCACATGGTGTCAAGCGTGCCGCGCTGCATCCGGTTATAAATCAGCGGTGCATCGAGGTGATCGGTTACCGGCAGGTGACTGTAAAGCGTCAATCTGGTTCCGGCGAGATGATTCAGGGCATCCGCACACGAATCGGCAATCGTCCCCCACGCTTTGTTGGCCGCATAAAAATTGTTCTCGCGGACCGATCTCTGAGGCGAATCGAATTGAATCTGACCGGGAGACCGTTCGACCAGTTCTCCTTTTTCCATGACCTGGATTTTGAGATTTCCCGACAGCCGATCATACAGGCGTCCCCAGGCATGTAAGCCGTCCACCGCCAGTTGCGATGCCAGAATTTCCTGTTCCTTGGGCAGCCTTAATTTCGCATTCCGTTTGCAGTCTTCCAGAAAAAATTGAATCTCTCCGATGCGTGCATCCTTGTCTGCGAACTGCTGCACGACTTCGTCCGGGATCTCGCGCAGGGTGAGCTGCAGTTGTGTTTCGATGTTTTCCCGCAAGGGACGAATGCCGGCCAGTCGCGCCATCAGGACCTGATAATGTTTGTTGTGGGCATCTTCGGCACAGTAACATTCCAGGAAAGCAAACAGGCCGGCCAATTCTGCTATCGCCGCCTGATAATCGGTCAGGAAATCTCCCCAGACCGTGGCATCGGTTTGCGGATCAGTCGCCGAGGATAATTGTTCGACCCGTTTGACCAGATCTTCCAGAGAAGCCTTCATCTGCTTCAGGCAGGCTTCGAAGTCGGCGTGATCAGGGTGCGGGTAGAGGGATTTCAGTTCCCAGGTCAGAGGATAAGCAGTGGTTTCAGTCATCGTCGTCGATCCCGTTCAGAATAAATTGGTAACCGCTTGCGGGTCAGCATGGAGAGAGCATTCAATGGAAGATTTTATTACCGTTCCCAAAATGAAAACAAGGGGCCATTATCGCATAACAGCGGCAGACTGTCGAGCGGCGGGAATGTCTCAGCCAGCTCACTGTTCCACTTCGCTGGCGATCATCAACAGTTCGCTTTTAGCCGAAGGGCGTTAGCCCCGGTTGCTACTCCGTCCGTTTTTGACTGCACATTTTGATGTTTTTTCTTGTACAAAGACGAATTCGAATTATGAAACACGACCGAACCGCCGGTACATCGATTCGTGTTTTTTGAAAGACACAATTTCTCCCTGAAAACAGGTGGTGATTCCGAGCTTGACATGCCCCTGCCGTTGTGGAAACTGCGTGATATGCGTCGCGCGCGTGGGATAAATTTCTTTCCGGTAAAAACTTCCGCACCTGTGGAATCCCGCACTATAAAAGTCTCTGGTTTCAGCACGATTTGACTCAAACACAACCTGCCCCACTGCACGAGGTTCACTCTTTCCTGTGCCAATCCG
>NZ_CALFPF010000597.1 GCF_937919775.1 uncultured Gimesia sp. | reverse complement strand
AATGTCACGATCATATGTACGATCCGATTCGACAGGACGAGTACTATGGTTTGCTTGCGGTTTGTGAAAACTATCACGTGCGCACCGATCGCGTGGCGAGTGTGCTTGATATTTCTCAGAATGGCATCCCCCGGGCCTACGATAAATCGATGACCGCGAATACCTGGTTCTTCGAAAAAGGGGATGAGCGGCGGCCGCTGAAAGACAAAAGCATTCCACCCGGCGTACCGAAGTTTCTGGGGGGGACTTATAAAGTGCAACTGGTTTCTCTGCCGCTGGTGGCCAGTCAGCCGGCGCAGCGGGATTTTGTGAAACAGGACTTTCTTGCCCAGATGCGTGGTGTGATGGAGCAGGCAAAACAACCGGAACAACGTCTGGCTGCGGAAAGTGCTCTGGCGGTTTTAGAAGCGCAGTTTGCGATTGAAGAGATGGAAGCCGCGGGAGAGAAGACGACAGATACCTGGCAGACCGCGGCGAAACATCTGGTGAAGTTGCAGCGCGAGGCGGCTCTCAAGGAAGCGCAATGGGGATTGACGGCTGCTATTGAGAAACAGGAGCAGGCGAAACAAACATTAGCGAAGGCGGAAAAGGACAAGAAAAAGACAGCCATCACCAAAGCGAAGCAGCAGCTCAAGCAAGCGGATCAAGCACACAAGGCGGCGAAAGCCAGTCTGAAGAAAGCAGAAGAAGCAGCTCAGGAGAAAGTGACGACGAAGTACACGCCTCGTCAGCAACCGACTTATCCACAACAAAGTTCAGGGCGTCGTCTGGCGTTTGCCCGCTGGCTGACGGAGAAAAACAATCCGTTGACCGCGCGGGTCGCGATGAATCATATCTGGCTGCGGCATTTTGGTCAGCCGATTGTACCCACGGTAAATGAGTTTGGCGGCAATGGTCGAGAGCCGACGCACCCGGCACTGTTGGACTGGCTCGCTGCAGAATTGATGCAACGTGACTGGAGCATGAAAGAGATGCACCAGTTGATTGTCACCAGCGCCACTTATCGGATGGCAGGCACCGGTTCCAAAGAGAATTCTCAGATTGACCCGGATAATCATTATCTCTGGAAAAAGTCGGCTCGGAGGATGGAAGGCGAGATCGTCCGCGATAATCTGCTGTTTATTCCCGGACGGCTCGACGTGCAAGTGGGGGGGCCGGATATCAGTAACGAACAGGCTCAGGATTCTCGCCGCAAGAGTATTTATCTGAGACACGCACACGAAAAACTGGTCGAGTTCGTGCAGATTTTCGATGGACCCAGCGTCTCGGAATGTTATATGCGCGAAACGAGCGTCCAGCCGCATCAGGCACTGGCGCTGGCAAACAGTAAGCTGTCTTATCTGGCCAGCGAAGCGCTGGCTGCAAAAATCGAACAACAGACTACGGGGGATGTGGACGCCTTCATTGATGAAGCGTTTCTGTCTGTTTTGTCCCGTCTGCCAAATCAGGAAGAACAGAAACTGTGTCGTGAATTTCTGTTTGATGGGGCGGAGGGGGGCAAAGAAACGCCGTCGCAAGGGCAGTTTCAGAAGTTGATTACCGTGCTGTTCAACCATAATGATTTTGTCACGATCCGCTAACGATCAGACGTTGTTACATCGAATTAGAAGAAAGAGATCAACATGTCATTGCCTCACATGAACCGCCGCACGTTTCTGGGAGATACCGGTATGGGTATGACCGGAATGGCGTTGACCTCGCTGCTGTTTCAGAATGGGGAATTGCGAGCTACGGAATCCGGATCAGGTCGGCATCTGGCGCCCCGTGCGAAATCGGTGATCTGGATCTTTCTGATCGGGGGACTGAGCCATCTGGAAAGCTTTGACCCCAAGCCGGCTTTGAATAAATATGCGGGCAAGTCGATCGATGAAACACCGTTTGCCGATGCGGTTTTGAATAAAGACAAGATTAACAAAGTTCTGCTCGATCCCTCCAAGCAGAAACGCGAAATTTTCAAGACATTGATGCCGCTGCAAACCGGTTTTAAGCAGTATGGCGAGAGCGGATTAGAGATCAGCGACTGGTTCCCGCACATGGGTTCCTGCGCCGATGATCTGACACTGGTCCGTTCGATGTGGACGATCGATAACAATCATGGTGCTCAGTTGACTTACCATACCGGCCGGAAAATTACCGAGGGGGCGTTTCCCACCGTCGGTTCATGGGTCAGTTATGGGCTCGGTTCGGGCAACCAGAATCTGCCGCATTATGTGGTGCTGGGAAATCCGAGCGCTGATTGTTGCGGTGCTGCCTGGACGCATGGGTCTGCTTACCTGGGGCCGGAGCATGCGGGTGTGCGGATGAAAGTCGACGCGAAACAACCGCTGTCCTTTGTGCGCTCGGCCGATGAATCGCTGACGCCAGCCGAACAGCAGAAAATGTTTGGTTTGCTTGGAAAATTGAATCGACAAACCGGGATTCAATACCCGGACGATCAATATCTGCAGGCGCGGATCAAATCGTACGAGCTCGCGTTTCAGATGCAATCCACGGTTCCGGAAGTCATGCAGTTTCAGGAAGAAACTCAATCTGTGCAAAACCTGTATGGTCTGAATGACCCAGTCACAAAAGACTTTGGTGAGAAGTGTCTGGCTGCCCGGCGTCTGACGGAGCAGGGGGTGCGGTTTATTCAACTGTTCCACGGATACCGTGGCAATGCCGGGGCCTGGGATTCGCATCGGGATATCAAGCGACTGCATTCCCAACTGGCTGCTCAGGTCGATCAACCGATCGCCGGGCTCATCAAAGATATGAAACTGCGTGGTTTGCTGGATGAGACAATGGTGGTGATCGGGTCAGAATTCGGACGGACCCCCGGTGCCGAGTACCGTGAGGGAACCAGTTCCGTGCAGGGTTCGGGACGCGATCATCACCCGCACGGTTTCAGTGTTGCGCTGGCGGGGGGCGGCATTAAGGGAGGCCACATTCACGGAGCCACCGATGAACTCGGCTTCCATGCCGTCGAAGATCGGCATTATGTGACGGACCTGCATGCGACCGTGCTGCATCAGATGGGCCTCGATACGACTCAGTTGAACTATCCCGGCAGGCAGCGGTTGGAACGGGATTACGGCGAAGTGATCCACGATATTCTGGGCTAAGTTTTTCAATTTTAAGCCGGCAGTCGAAATCAGAGATTAAGAACCGCAGTACGCTGGCCTCTGTTCTCTGGCCTCCGTATGTCGAGATCTGCTTGAAGACGGTCTGGGGACTATCTAGTGGGTGTCCCGAAAGCGTTTTGGTTCGTAAATACATAGTGTAAAAATGTG
>NZ_CALFPF010000596.1 GCF_937919775.1 uncultured Gimesia sp. | reverse complement strand
ATTGAATCTATAATTTAAGAGCAACCGCAAACGGTGAGCCGAACAGTATTGGGCTTGCCCAACAGTGAAGAGAGTTGACGTGAAATGCGATAAAGCAGTTACTTTTTTTGTGCTGAATCGTATCGAACAGACTGGCGATGCAGGTGGAATTTGTGTCATCATAACAGATCAAAACAAAACATCGGGTGATTGTTTAATGACCTCAATCAGACAAGAGAACTGGGAGAGGCCCCACTGTTTTTCACTGTCGGCGTTGACTTATTTTAACTTTCGCCACTGAAGTGTGGACAGGTCCAGTTCGAATTCCTCCTTGTTGGGGACCAGTTCGGGTTCGCCTTGTTGATTCGTAATTTGGCGTTCTCCTCCCTCAACGTGAATCACATTTCTCGTCGGCTCGTATCTTGCGTGATGGTTATAGAGCCAGTTCGGTAGTTCTCCCGTTGTCTTGACTGCTTCGATTTCCCACGAATTCAGCTTCAAACGATACACGGGGGTTTGGTCGTCTGCTCTCTGTTCCGGATAACCCAGACACCCGATGAGGTAGATCGCGTCGGCAACCAGTGTCGCAGAGTGAAAATCTGTCGGCGGGAAGACCTCTTTCGGGTAGCCATAAATCTGGATGCCCCCCTTGCCATCATGAATCACGACGTCATTGTAAATCAAGAAGTCGGGATCATAATAGTCCTCGTGTTCTCCGCCGATCTGCACGAAACGACCGTCTTTCAGTGGTGTTAAGGAAGAACCAAACCGGTCATAGCACCAGACAGCGCCGTTTTGAAATGCGTCGGTGTCTTTGAAATGTTCACGTGCAATATACGCGTTACAGCCGATGCGGATCATATCTTTCCAGAACGGATTATCCATACGCTCCGGATTACGGGTTCCAAAACGCGGCGATTTATGAGTTTGATAATCCTTAAGCGTCGCCTGGAATTTTTCCTCATCACCCAGCTTCAGGAGTAAACGTTTCATTTCAGGTGACGCCCGGCTCAAATCATCGCCGGCTTCCAGGAATAAATTCAGAATCTCGACATTGGATGCGTCGGCGATGATCGGTTCCATGCCCAGCGCGGCTGCAGAATCCAATGTTTCTTTGATGGATTGCTTCCATTCCTCTTCGGTCATCACTTCCTTGATTTCCTCCGGCATCGTCAAGTCCCCGGCTTCGAACCAGCTCGCATCATATTCGATGGTCTTCAGCGGATATTTGGGATGATAGCCTCGATCGACGCCCCGCTTCAGGAGAAGCCGGACACCATCCGCATACTCCTGATAAACCGCATGGCGAAGGGCTGTCGCGTTACTGTTGTCAGTCTGCTCCGGGTCGGCCCCCTGTTCCAGCAGCAGTTTCAACTTTTCAGAATTTTTCCCTGCAATCGCGACCATCAGCGCGTTTTCACCGTTGTGTCCCGGCGCGTTGATGTCGATACCCGACTTTAACAGTTGCTGCAAATCTTGCAATGAGCCGTCCTTCACAACTTGATGAAAATGGACGATTTCCGGACTCACTTCTTTTTTCGGTTCAGACAAGACGTTTGCCTCCTGCGCTTTGCCACCACACCCCACAAGAACGATTACAAGGAATGACAAGAGCCAACCTGCAATGGTTCGTCGGAAAAAAATTGGTGAATAAAACATGGGAGGCTTCCTGTCAGAACGCGTATTGGCAAGTGTTTCAGGGATTCAGCACGTGTATGATCTTCGTGATTGTACCCGGGGCTGGAAGCCTGCTCTACTCTCGCCTTGGAAAAAGAATCAGAGGAGAACAACCTTCAATGCTACCTGACGCAGCATTTCCATTGATTCCAGCAGAGAGTAGACAGATCAAGATCGTATTCGTCATCAATCTCGCCGTGTGAAACTGTCGGCTTGCCCGACAGTGATGAGAGTTGAGGCACGACGTGATAGAGCTTCGCATCTTTTGGGACACTGACTCGTATCGAATGAACTAAAGCTGCAGGTGGAATCTGTGTTCTCATGACAGATCAAAACAAAACATCGGGTGAATTTTTAGAGGCCGCAATCAGAAGAAATAGCTTGGAGAGGTTGAGCTGTTTTTCACTGTCGGACAAGCCGACAGTGGCACGCGACGACCCCAATATATTTCACTGTTGGCAAGCCAACAGTGCCACCCCGCCGTTGACTATTTTAATGGTTCAATGGGGATTCTCATCTGCATGAAATAAATAACATTTATAACTGCGCAAATTAAGTAAATGAACACTCCGATTTTAGCTGCCTTTAGCATATTGGCCCAACGAGGTTCTTCTTCGAATGAAAACATTGCAGGTAGATTCGATACTTCTT
>NZ_CALFPF010000595.1 GCF_937919775.1 uncultured Gimesia sp. | reverse complement strand
TTCCTGCAGGGATGGATTGCCGCGTTTGCGATGGTTTGTTTTATTCTCGGTGCGATCTGTTTAGCCTATCGATATGTGAAGCAAGCTGCTTGAAATTGTTTGCCTGTCTGTAGTATCTTGCAGGAATGTGTTTGAAGATAAATTCCTCTCCCACTCTCAGAGGCAATCATGGGAACGAAAATTACCTGGCTGGGACACTCCGCCTTTCAAATTGAAACCGCAGGCAAAATGATTCTGCTGGACCCGTTTCTAACGGGGAACCCGAGCGCAGCCATTTCTGCGAATGCAGTGTCGGCAGATGTCATTATCATCAGTCATGGGCACGGTGATCATGTCGGCGATACGGTCGAGATTGCCAACAGAACCAATGCACTCGTGATTGCCAATTTTGAGATCATTGAATGGCTGGGAAAACAGGGCGTGGAAAATGTGCATCCGCAGCATATCGGGGGCGCACATCAATATGACTTTGGAACCGTGAAACTCACGATCGCCCATCATGGTTCCATGCTTCCCGATGGCAGCAATGGGGGCAATCCTTGTGGAATTCTATTGAAATTGGAAGACGGAACGATTTACTTCGCCGCAGACACTGGCCTGTTTTATGATATGTCTTTGATTGGCGAGGAAGGTGTGGATGTCGCGATCTTGCCGATAGGTGATAACTTTACGATGGGGCCTGAAGACTCGGTACGGGCAACCAAGCTGATATCTCCGAAACGTGTGATTCCCACGCACTACAATACCTGGCCTCTGATTGCGCAGGATGCAGCAGCGTGGGCTGAATCGATTCGGCAACAGACAACAGCAGAGCCGGTTGTATTGAAGCCGGGCGAATCCTGTCAGCTCTGAGTTTCATGAGTTTCGCTTTCTTCGGCAGGGAGATCCAGCCCGACCTGTATCTCATCCCCTTCGATCCGTATCGGATACACGGGAACCTGCAGTTTGGATCTGGGGTTGTCGAGCCAGGTTCCTTCTTTGATGCAGAACCGCCAGGCATGCCAGGGACAGGTAACGGCGCCTTGTTCGTCCACGTAGCCTGTAGAGAGCGGGGCTCCCTGATGCGGGCAGAAGTCATTGATGGCAGTGTAATTTCCCTCATTCAGGAATACGGCAATCATCAGTCCTTCCACATGGAATGCACGGCCTTCCCCTTCAGGAATGTCTCCGACTTTGGCAATCGAATGATATGTGAGCACAGAAACGCTTTCGTTGATTAATCCTGGTAATGCCCTGGTTGGGCTGCTTGACGTATCTTTGACAACTTGCGAATTAAATCACCCATTTGCTGGCGATTGATTTTTTTCGTTTTCGAGAGTTTCGCTGCCTGCTTCAGGAAGGCTTTGATTTGTTGCGGGTCTTCCTGCAGCCGCCGGGCGATCGGATTGATCACCCGGTGCTCTTCTCCCCGAAAGTGTCTGAGATGTAATTCCGTAAAGAGCTGTTTGACATAGGCGTAGAGTAAGGCACGTCCATTTCCGTTTTTATAGTGTAAATTCCCGACATTGTCAGTGTGAGACACAATGTTATGCCGGGGAAGTATGTGGGACGAAAGGATCGGGCCGAACCGCGTACTGCGCCACCAGCCAAATACCAGCAGGGTAATCAGGAGCTGGATCGTCAATGGTCGAAAAGTGGGATCAATTAATAATGCCACCACTTTTGAGGTCCCCGAGGCATTCAGCGATTCATCAACAATGACATAATCAGTCGCTCCGGCAGATTCAATCAGCCGATAGGCGGGAACGCTTCCGCCGTCAATCATGGATTGGTTCGAAAAGATTCTTGACGAAGCAGCGACGACAATCTCGCCAGAACCGTGTTCC
Source organism: uncultured Gimesia sp. (assembly GCF_937919775.1). GTDB lineage: Bacteria > Planctomycetota > Planctomycetia > Planctomycetales > Planctomycetaceae > Gimesia. The sequence continues at coordinate 1,330 of NZ_CALFPF010000595.1, read as the reverse complement.
AAACGTATTGCCTGTTTTGTTTCTCCCAAGGAAATAAGTACCTGCCCGGTTTTTGATTCCACCCGGGCATTCGTTTCCCAGACTATGGAGGAGGCATCAGGGAATACCGTTGTCGCCTGACCGTCCAGTAAACTATGTGGTTTTTTTGCTGAGAACGAGATGCGACTCTCATTCTTTTTTTCTTTTCCCGACTCCGCGCGGGGAATATTTACCCGTTCGGTTTCATCGAGATAAGTCACGCTGATTCCCAATGATTCGATTTCAAATTCCGGGTGTTCATGATTAGCGGAAATAATCAGATGTCCCCCTTCTTCCACCCATGCAAGCAGCGAAGCCCATTCCAGCGGACTGGGATATCTGGCCGGTCCCAAGAGACACATCAAATCCTCATTGTCCAGAGATTGGTTGAGTACCGTTAATGGGATGCGGTTCCGTTCAGCGCCGAATGTTTCCTGCTCCAGCAACAGGTAGAACACTTTTTTTCCACTGGCGGAGGAACTATACGAATCATCGAGCGCTCCGGTACCAAAATCCGGGAACCAGAGATGGAGAGGGAGTAAGGCACAGAGGAAAAACAGCCAGATCCAGCCGGCGTTCCTGCGTTCACGCTTTTTTCTGGAAGGCTGCTTCATAATGACGGAGTGTACTTTCAAAGTGTTCTCTGGTGGCTTCCCGGCGGCCGAACCCCAGTGGTTCATACGTTCGAATCATTTGACGAAATGAATCGCCGGGCAAACCGTGGGGGCGCGCTGCACGGAGGTAATCCCGATAGGTCAGGCCTTTTTGAAAACGAATCCAGCCCGATCGTTCAATAAAACTCATTGAGCCGTATAACAACTGAATGATGGCATTCTGGTAGTCCCCGATTTGGGCTAACGCTTTTGCCCTCTGGAGATAGGTTGCTGCCTCGCTTTCTGCAGGTGAAGCAATCTGTTCCAGTGTCATTTCGCCTTGCAATTCCTCACGATGGGTTTTGTCGTTGAATATTCGTATATGCTTGAAGCCTGTCAGTGATTTATAGAGTAAATACAATATCAAACCGCAGGCACAGGCAATCAGGGTGTAGGACAATGCCAGAATTACGATTCCTGCAAAAGCGGAAAGAGCGAATTTGTTGTTAGACGTTTCTTGTTTGGATTGTTCTTTGAGCAGATCTTCCAGATCAAAGGGTGAATCCGAGGTGATCTGGCGCTCTCGCGTCAGATGCCGAAATTCGGGGCGCTGGAGAATCTGCTTCGTATCCTGTTCGATCATTACCCGGTCGGGGGATGATATATCAAAAGGTTCGGTCTCCGTTGTCTGTGAAAATACGGTCTCTGTAACCAGAGAC
>NZ_CALFPF010000594.1 GCF_937919775.1 uncultured Gimesia sp. | reverse complement strand
TAACCGTCGAGAATTACATGAAGGCTATCTTGCAGATCAGCCTCCAGTCCGGCTCAGATTGGATCAGTACCGGCGAATTGGCCAAATATATGGATGTGGCTCCCGGAACTGTCACCAGCATGCTCAAAACGCTGAAGCAATCCAAACTTGTCGAGTACCGCCCGTATGAAGGAGCCTCTCTGACAGACGATGGCAAACAGACGGCGATTCGGGTGCTGCGACGACATCGGTTGATTGAGTTGTTTCTATTCCAGACGCTGAAGCTGACGTGGGACCAGATCCATGCGGAAGCAGAAAATATGGAACATGCGGTAAGTGATTTTCTCGTCGATCACATCGACGAGTATCTGGGGTTTCCGGAAACCGATCCGCACGGCGATCCGATTCCTTCCATTGATGGCCAAATGCGTCGCGCTTATCCAAACCTGACCACCTTGGCTGCATGCCAACCTGGCATGCACGTTCAAATTGTCCAGGTGACCGATCAGGAAACCGAATTTCTGCGATTTCTATCCCGGTCAGGATTGAAGATCGGTTCACGAGGCACCGTGAAAGAAAAAAATGCAGAGGCGGGCATTGTGGTTTCGGAATGGAACGGGCAAATGATCTCGATGGGAATTCATGTCGCAGAGAATGTGAAAGTGGTTCCTGTCGTAGAGTCTTAGTATTAAATGAAATCGATATGAGCTAATAGAATCCGATTGAATTCGAGGTTCACCGCCCTGAAGAAAGAGAAGAAATTGAGTCATCTTATTTATGAAAATCCGTTGATCAGTCGTTACGCGTCCCAGGAAATGAGCCAGATCTGGTCGGCTCAGAAAAAACATTCCACCTGGCGCCGATTATGGGTTGCGCTGGCGGAATCACAGCACGAAATGGGTCTGCCTGTGACAGCCGCGCAGGTTCAGTCATTGAAAGCAGCCGTCGACGACATTGATTTCGATCTGGCTGCTAAATATGAAAAAGAACTGCGCCACGATGTAATGGCGCACGTGCATACATACGGCGATCGTTGTCCGGACTCGATGGCGATTATCCATCTGGGTGCCACCAGTTGTTTTGTGACCGACAACAGCGAACTGGTCATGATTCGGGAAAGTCTGGAACGCGTTCGCGCCCGACTGGTTTCCGTCATCGATCATCTGGCGAAGTTTGCCAAAGAATATCGCGAGTTACCCTGCCTCGGATTTACTCACTTGCAACCGGCGCAACCAACTACGGTTGGCAAACGGGCAACGCTCTGGTGCTATGATCTGATTCTGGATCTGGAAGAAATTGAGCACCGTCTGGAAAAACTCCGCTTTCGCGGCGTGAAAGGGACGACCGGAACACAGGCGACGTTTCTGCAACTGTTTCAAGGCGATCATGCAAAAGTCGATGAACTGGATCGGCGTGTGACAGAAAAGATGGGTTTCACAGATCGTTACGCGGTCACCGGGCAGACGTATTCGCGCAAAGTGGATGCTCAGGTTTTATCAGCCTTGAGTGGCATCGGTCAGTCGGCTCATAAAGCGGGGAATGATATTCGGATACTGCAAAGCCGCAAGGAACTGGAAGAGCCGTTCGAGAAGAATCAGATTGGTTCGTCGGCAATGGCATACAAACGGAACCCGATGCGATCCGAGCGGATGTGTTCGCTGGCTCGATTTGCGATCAGCCTGACCGCGAACGCGGAAGATACCGCCGCGACTCAGTGGATGGAACGCACGCTGGATGACAGTGCCAACCGGCGTTTGTCGCTGCCTCAATCGTTTCTGGCCATCGATGCCGTTCTGATTCTGTTTCGCAATATCGTAGACGGCATGGTGGTATATCCCAAGGTCATCGAGAAACATCTGAATGAAGAACTGCCCTTCATGGCGACGGAAGAATTTCTGATGGCCGGTGTCGAGGCTGGCGGCGATCGTCAGGAATTGCACGAGTTGATTCGCGTTCACAGTCAGGCAGCTGGCGCGGAAGTAAAAGTGCATGGCGGACAGAACGATCTGATTGAACGCCTGCAGAAAGATCCTGCGTTCAAAGACTGTGATCTGAACAGTGCTCTGGATGCCCGGAAATATATCGGTCGCGCTCCGGAACAGGTCGACGCGTTCATTGCCGAAATTATTGAACCGGTCAGACTGCGTTACCAGAGTGATCTGGCGCAGAGTGCGGAAGATTTGAAAGTATAACCCGCTTGTTTCAGCAGATTCAAAAGCGAAGACGCCCCGATGATCAATACCATCGGGGCGTCCTCCTTCAGGGACTATACAGTGCCATGCTACGTCAGAATATTTTTGATGACGTGCGCTTCTTCGACACCTGTGAGTCTGGAATCCAGACCTTGGAACTCTACGCTGAACCTTTGATGATTTATCCCGAGCAGGTGCAACATCGTCGCGTGCAGATCGCGAACATGCACGATGTCTTCCACGGAATTATAGCCTAATTCGTCGGTCGCACCATGAGTAATACCCCCTTTTATCCCTCCTCCGGCCATCCACATGGAAAATCCTTTGATATGGTGATCGCGGCCCGCCCCCCCTTTTCCCTGGAACATGGGAGTCCTGCCGAATTCCCCTCCCCAGATCACGAGGGTTTCATCAAGCATGCCGCGCTGTTTGAGATCATTGATCAGAGCCCACGTTGGTTGATCCGTTAGGCCACAACAGGTATTCATATAGCGGACCAGATCGCCGTGATGATCCCAGCCCCGATGATAAAGATGGATGAAACGAGAGCCTCGCTCGGCCAGACGTCTGGCCAGCAGGCAATTTGTGGCATAGGTTCCCGACCCCGGTTCGGCGCCGTACATTTCCATAGTCTGTTTTGATTCGCCGGATAGGTCCATTAATTCGGGAACCGAGGTCTGCATTTTGAACGCCATTTCGTAAGCGGCGATACGGGTTTCAATTTCTGGATTGGCGACACGCTGATTGCGGAAACGATCGAGTGTCTGAACGGTCTCAATTAATTCTTTCTGCTGCCGGGCACTGACACCGGCAGGATTCGTTAAATAGTTGACCGGGTCTCCGGTGGAGTTGAATTGCACTCCCTGATAGCGACTGGGAAGAAAGCCGGTTCCCCATTGACGCGAAGCAATCGGTTGCGGATTTCGTCCGCCCACACTGGTAAGCACGACGAACCCGGGCAGTTCTTCCGTTTCACTACCGAGCCCGTATGTGATCCAGGAGCCCATGGAAGGTCGTCCGCTGATGGCGGTTCCCGTGTTGAGAAACGTGTGTGCGGGGTCGTGGTTGATCTGTTCGGTGACCATCGAGCGGATAATGCAGATGTCGTCCGCGATTTTTGCCGTCCAGGGGAGAAAATCGCTGATCTCCTGCCCGTTACGGCCGTACTTGCGAAATTTGGTCAACGGCCCCTGGCACTTCAGTTCTTTCCCCTGCAACTGGGCAATCGGCTGGCCTTTGGTGTAACTTTCGGGAAATGGTTTTCCATCCATTTTCGCCAGCTTGGGTTTATAATCAAACGTTTCCAGGTGAGTCGGACCACCGGCCATGCAGAGAAAAATTACCCGTTTTGCTTTCGGTGCGAAATGCGGCAAGCCGGGAAGACCGCCGACTAAGGACTGCGTTGAAGTCGATTGCGCGACAGCATTTTTTTCACCGGACAACAAGGAACTGAGTGCAGCCGCTCCCAGTCCGACACCGGAATTCGTGAGGAACGTGCGGCGATTCAGGCCCGTTTGTAGCTGATCGAAATTTACCATTATGTTAATTCCTCGTCACCACTTCATTCAGATTCAATAACGCCCGAGTGACTTCCGTCCAGGAAGCGAGTTCAACGGCGTTCAACTCCGGATTTGTTTTGGCTAAACCGGCTTTCGTCAGTGCAACGGCCTCTTTCGGTTTTGATTGATATGCCTTGCGATTGGAATTCAATAAGGCGATCAGCACTTCCGATTCCATTTCTTCAGGAGCACGCGAAGTTGCTCTGGAAAATGCATAGCGAATTTTTTCTGTGTCCGAATCACCGCCGTTCTGGAGAACGTCTTCGGCGAATTTGCGGGCTGCTTCGATGAATGTGGGATCGTTCAGCAGAGTCATTGCGGCAATGGGAGTATTGGATCGTGGTCGCTGTGCCGTACATTCCTCACGGCTGGGTGCATCAAAGGCTTTCAACATGGGATGCAGAAACTGCCTTTGCCAATGCACATACAGGCCGCGGCGCCACTGTCGTTCATCCGTATCTGCGACGTAGGTCCGTTTGGGAAAATTCAAGTGTCGATAATAGCCCTCTGGCTGATAAGGCTTCACACTGGGGCCGCCAACGTCGGTCACCAGTAAGCCGCTGACAGCCAGCGCATTATCCCGAATCATTTCTGCAGGCAGGCGAAAGCGTGCCTGCCGATCGAGCATCTGGTTGAATGGATCACGTTTTCGCTGTCCTGCTGTTTCGAGGGAAGACTGACGATAGGCGCGACTCATCACGATGAACTTGACCATCTGTTTGACGTCCCATTGATCTTGATAAAATTTCAGAGCCAGTTGATCCAGCAGTTCCGGATGATGGGGTGGTCCCCCCTGCCCGCCAAAGTCGTCCAGCACGGGCGCAATCCCGTGACCGAAGAAGAGATACCAGAAGCGGTTGGCCATCACGCGCGCCGTCAGCAAACCATAACCGTCTTCGTCTGACAGCCAGTTCGCCAGATCAAGTCGGGTTAAGCGACGATTGTCAGTTTTGAGTGTTCCCAGAAATTCGGGTATGGCCGGTTGCACCACGGGACCCGTTTCATCTAGCCAGTTGCCCCGCGGGAGAACTCGAATTTCCCGAGGTTGGATTGAGACCGTAATCATGGTTTTTAGCGCACTGCGATCAATGGCGGCACGCGTTTTTTTCAGTTGATCTAACTGTTGTTTGAGTTGCTTCTGTTCCTGTTCATCCTTTGTTTTTTTCAAAGCCTGTTCCGCGGTTTTGATATTCGATTCAATCTCGGCGATCTGTTTCTGTTCCTGATCCGAATAGAGAAAAATTTCCGGTTCTCTGATGGTGGGAATGCGGTCAGAGCCCCGCTTCAGGTGCTGATCTTCATCAATATCAGCGAAAAATGAGACCAGTGAATAAAAGTCCTTGATCGTATAAGGATCATACTTATGGTCGTGACACTGGCAGCAGCCCATCGTTGCCCCCATCCAGACGCCCGAAAAATTACGGATGCGGTCGGCTGCGTAGATGGCCAGATATTCCTTGCGCTGCACGCCCCCTTCGTGGGACGTTTGCAGCATTCGGTTGTAACCGGTGGCGATCTTTTGCTGCAGCGTGGGTTCGGATAAGAGGTCCCCCGCTAACTGCTCACGCGTAAATTGATCGAAGGGTTTGTTCTCATTGAACGCCCGGATCACATAGTCCCGATAGGGGGAAATGTGATGATCCTGATCGCCGTGATATCCTACTGTATCGGCGAAGCGAACCAGATCCAGCCAGTACATCGCCATCCGCTCGCCATAATGCGGAGACGCCAGCAAGCGATCCACGAGTTTTTCGTAAGCCTGCGGTTTTTGATCTTTGACAAATTGATCTACTTCCTGCGAGGTGGGGGGGAGTCCCGTTAGATCAAAACTGAGGCGACGGATTAACGTGACCTTATCCGCTTCCGCTGCGGGCTGCAGATTCAGTTGTTCCAGGCGCGACAGGATAAAATGATCGATCCAGTTCACGGGCCAGCTTTGATTTTTGACTTCAGGCGCCGGCGTGGCTTGTGGTTTCAGATAAGCCCAGTGTTTTGACCAGGGTGCCCCTGCTTCGATCCATTGTTTGAGCAATTGAATTTCGGCGGGCTTCAGCGATTTACCGGAATCAGCGGGAGGCATGACGAGATCAGGATCGTTGCTGGTAATGCGTTCGAACAGCAGACTTTGCTCGGGGTGGCCGGGACGAATGATCGATTCGTCTCCGGATTTCGATTTCAGTCCCTGTTCGAGATCCAGGCGTAAATCTGCCTCGCGATGAGTGGAATCCGGGCCATGACATTGAAAGCAGTTTCGCGACAGAATCGGGCGAATGTCTCGATTGAAATCAACTTTTTTCTCTGCTGAGTCGACCGGATGCGGAAGCAGCATACAGGCAATCAGCCCGATCCAAAAATGTTTTATCACTACCCGCAACATGGTCATTCGCCCTCAGTCGGGGACGCGAGTGAAGTACCGGGGAAGATGCTGTTACAGCCCGGAATTCCTGGCACATCAAACGCATTAAAAACTGGTTTGGTGATACCGATCCGTCACGAATGAAGTTAACGGTAGCCAGACTCCCAAAGCCTGGCAGGCAGGATCATGGTGACTGGCATGCAGTATTGACCACTGTCAGTCTATACTACAATGATATCAGGCGTTTAGAGCCTCTGCAACGATGAGTTCCCGTGTTTGATCCTGAAATCAATCGTTTCAGAACTTGACAATCAGAGGTTTTATGACGAACTTCATCAGCAGCAGTGTGTCATTCCGAAAAAGTTCTTTCCCGTTGCGAAATCAGTGAAGTCAGGTATCCCTTATGCAACCTCCTACCTTTCAGGATATTCAGGACGCAGTCCCCCGTGTTCGTCAAGTCCTGGCTCCGACGGCCCTTTATGAGTGGCCCGGTTTGAGCCAGTTAACGGGGGCAAGCTTCTATTTAAAGCATGAAAATCACCAGCCGGTGGGCGCCTTTAAAATTCGTGGGGGGATCAATCTGGTCAGCACGCTTTCAGACGCGGAACGTCAGGCAGGAATCATCGGATGTTCGACAGGCAATCATGGTCAGTCGCTGGCGTATGCGGCTCGCAAGTTTGGCGTGAAATGCACGATTGTGGTTCCGCAAAATAATAATCCGGATAAAGTCCGTGCCATCAAACTGCTGGGGGCGGAAATCATCGAATGGGGAGAGGATTTCGACGAAGCAAAACGATATCTGGAGCAGGAGCTGGTCGATGGAAAACGGCGTTACGTGCATTCCGCCAATGAACCGAAACTGATTGCCGGCGTAGGAACTCAGGCGATTGAAATTTTTGAAATACTGAAGGCACCGGATGTGATTCTCGTTCCCGTGGGTTTGGGAAGCGGCGTTTGTGGAACGGGCATCGTCGCGAAACACTTGAGTCCGGGCACGGAAATCATTGCTGTGGGGGCAGAGAACGCGCCGGCCAATCAGTTATCCTGGAAGTCAGGAACGATGCAGACGACGGCGTCAGCAGATACCTGGGCCGAAGGAGTTGCCACTCGTTCGGCTGCTGAATTGACTCAGGAAATCATGAAGTCGGTTGTGGATGATTTTCTACTGGTCGGCGAAGATGAGATGCGAATCGCCGCCTATCATATCCTGAAGGAAACACACAATCTGGTAGAAGCAGCGGGCGCTGCTGCTCTGGCGGCAGTCCTGAAAGATAAAACACGATTTCAAGGTAAGACGGTCGTAGCGATTTTAAGTGGCGGCAATTTGAACCTGGCCGAGCTTCCTGAAATATTACGCCTCGGTTCTCATTTGTAATCTTTGCCTGATCGGCTCTCATGGGAACGCGGGAAAAATAAAGCTCATTTAATTAATCCCTGTTTGAGAATTCATCTCAGCCTTTGATTGGAATTCCCTCGCGGTAATTGTTACCGTTAATGGCAAACCGGAAAAACACGAACGGTTGATTCCGAGTTTGATCCTGCGAGATATCACAATTGAGGGAAGTATGAGATTTAAAAATCGCGTCGTCATTGTCACCGGTGGCAGCAAAGGGATTGGTGAAGGTTGCTCGCGCGTTTTTTGTCAGGAAGGCGGGCTGGTAGCGATTCTTGCGAGGGGCATGCACGCTGGTCAGGATTTAGCCCGCGAACTGAATGAAAAAGGTCCCGGTAAAGCAATCTTTATTCAATGCGATGTCGGCGAACACGAACAGATTCGATCTGCAGTCGAACTGACTGTGCAACAGTTCGGCCGACTGGATTGCATTATCAATAATGCGGGAGTTCACCCAGCGGCAATGTCTCTGGAAGAAACCAGCATCGAAGAAATGGAATCTTTGATGCGCGTGAACTTTCTCAGCACGTTTGCCGGTGCGAAGTATGCCTTGCCGCATTTGCGCAAAACCAAAGGGACGATTATCAATATGTCGTCGATGACGGCGGTTTTGGGTCAGCATCACTCGACCGCTTATTGTTCGACCAAAGGCGCTCAGGTCAGCTTCACGAAATCTCTGGCGATTGAACTGGGAGAAGCCGGCATTCGGGTCAATGCGATTCTGCCGAGTAATATCGATACGCCTCTGATGCGTGACTGGGCTGCGACTCTGCCCGACCCCGAGACGGCATTGAAGCGTGTTGCCGATCTTCAGGTTTTCAAACGCATGGGAACCATTGAAGAAATGGGGCGACTGGCTTTATTTCTGGCGACCGAAGATTCCAGCTTTCTCACCGGGCAAGCCATCGAAGCCGAAGGGGGCGCCAGTCTCGACTATTGATTCGCGGGACACTTTCACAAAGTCGGTTTTCGTCAGAACACATTGAATTTCGAAGCATTGAATTCATTCTTTACACTATCAACATCGAGATAAAAGGACATCATTATGACAGGCTTCCGCAAAGGTTTTCATATTCTGGTCGTTGCTGTGTTTCTGGGAACGGCTTACCACACCTATGGAAATTTAGTGGAAGAATATAAGAACGGTTTGATCTGGAAAGAGCCGACTGTGGTGACTGTCAATCCGAATCAGCCACCCTCGGATGCGATTGTGCTGTTCGATGGAAAGAACCTGGATCAATGGAAGGGCGGCGCTCAATGGAAAATCCAGGACGGTTATGCGATTACTACAGCACAAGACATCGAAACCAAACAATCGTTTGGTGACTGCCAGTTGCATCTGGAATGGGCGACTCCGGAAAAGATTGAAGGCAAAGGGCAAGGCCGCGGGAATAGCGGCGTGTTTCTGATGGGGAAATATGAAGTCCAGATTCTCGATTCGTATGAGAACAAAACATATTTTGACGGTCAGGCGGGATCGATTTATAAGCAATGGCCGCCGCTGGTCAATGTCTGTCGCAAGCCGGGAGAATGGCAGACATACGATATTATTTTCAATGCTCCCCGATTTAATGAGAATGGGCAACTGGTCAAACCAGCTTATGTTACCGTGATCCAGAATGGTGTAGTTGTGCAAAATCATACGGAACTGCAAGGCGCCACTTTTTATCATCAGCCACCGTTTTATACCGCTCATGAAGAGAAACTGCCGATTCAACTTCAGTTTCATCGAAACGATACCCGGTTTCGCAACATCTGGGTTCGCGAAATTGCCGCAGTCCAGCCGATTGGTTGCGTCTGTCCCGAGTGAGAGCTTATCGTATCAAGCTTACGTATGATTCCGGTAACAGCGATTGATTTACAGACTAAGGGATGAGGGTTAACAGTATGGCAATTTTTCTGGGCGTGGATGTCGGAACGAGTGGAACAAAAACACTGGCAATGCAGGAAGATGGAACCATTCTTGCTTCCGCGACGATAGAGTATCCGCTTTTTAGCCCTCATCCCGGCTGGTCGGAACAGCACCCGGAAGACTGGTGGCAGGCGACGATCAAAAGTATTCGCAAAGTATTGAAGGATGGCAAAATCAAGCCTGCGGATGTCAAAGGGATTGGACTGAGCGGACAGATGCACGGCAGTGTCTTTCTCAATAAAAAACACGAAGTCATCCGGCCTGCCCTGCTCTGGAATGATCAGCGAACGGCTGCGGAATGTGCTGAGATCGAGCAGCGTGCCGGCGGACGGAAAAAACTGATCAGCATGGTGGCGAACCCCGCCTTAACCGGTTTTACAGCGCCCAAGATACTCTGGCTTCGTAATCATGAGCCCAGGAACTTTGATAAGACCGTGCAGGTCTTGCTGCCCAAGGACTATATTCGATATCGATTAACGGGAGAGTTTGCGACCGAAGTCAGTGACGCTTCGGGGACATTACTGCTGAATGTCAAACAGAGAAAGTGGAGCCGTCCGCTTTTAAGTAAACTGGAACTGGATGAAGGTTTGTTACCGGAAGTCTATGAATCGGAAGATGTCAGTGGGCATTTAACGGAAGACGCTGCCCGGCTGCTGGGACTTTCCAAAGGCGTGCCCATTGTGGGAGGCGGTGGCGATCAGGCCGCCGGTGCGGTCGGCAATGGAATCGTGAAAAAAGGTGTGATCTCAGCAACAATGGGAACGAGCGGGGTGGTGTTTGCTCACAGCGAGGAAGTACAGATTGATCCTGAAGGCCGGGTGCATACTTTTTGTCACGCGGTACGTGACAAATGGCACGTGATGGGGGTTGTCCTTTCAGCCGGTGGTAGTTTGCAATGGTATCGTAATCAACTCTGCGAACAGCTGGTCGCCAGCGCCAAACGTCAGAAGGTTGACCCGTATCAACTGATCACCGCGCAGGCAGCCGAGGCGCCTGCCGGAAGTGAAGGGCTGTTTTTCCTGCCCTATTTGACCGGTGAACGCACGCCTCATGCCGACCCGGATGCACGGGCTGCCTGGATTGGATTAAGTTTGCGTCATGGACGTCCTCACCTGAGTCGGGCAGTGATAGAGGGGGCGACTTACGCTATGCGAGATTCTCTAGAAATCATTCAGGAGCTGAATATTCCTGTCCAGGAGATTCGGCTCTCTGGTGGAGGGGCACAAAGCTCCTTCTGGCGCCAGCTTCAGGCAGATATCTATGGCCAGAAGGTGGTAACAATTAACGCCGAACAAGGGCCTGCTTATGGCGTCGCGCTATTGGCAGCAGCCGGGACGGGGGCCTATAAAGACGTGGTGGAAGCCTGCTCGGCGACGATTCGGGTGGTGGAGAGCACGAACGTAAACCCCAAAGACAGAAAAGTATACAATAAGTCATACCCTGTTTTCCGTCAGCTCTATCAGTCTCTCAAAAAAGATTTTCAAGACATCCGAAGTTTAGTAGACTAGGCTAGTGTTCACTGTCGGGTACTTTCAGAATCAGAACCTGTCATGCTTCCCAGTTCTCAGGTTAGATCAGAGGAACGGCGCGTTTCGAAATAATTTCCGGTCCTGTTAATTGTAGAGCTGAGGATAAACAGTTAGTTTAGGGAAAGTATGGGCACGCGCTTTATGCCGTGTGGTCTCGGCTGTATTTGATCAATCCAGTTGAACGGGAGAGAGTTCGTCGAAGTCTTTCTTACAGGATGCCGAAATAAACTCAGTAAAGGCCCTGTGAATCTTGGCTGTTCAATTACGGATAAAATGGATGTAGTAGTACAAAATTAGCAACATTGTGGTTAAACTACTTTCTCTGCCACCAGAAATAGATATAGTATATACTTTACATTTCGGCCGAGTCGTGTTGATCCACGTTTTCTGAGTTCGGGCAGAATTATGATCAGACGGACTTTGACTTGAGTTGAAAAGAGTAGGACAGTCTCTTCAGATGACGAAACCCCAGGAAAAGAATAGTGGATCTACCCAAGGCCCTTTTTGTGTCTGGTCTGGAATTGGATTCACAAATTATATCAAACTAATGAGACTGCGTCCCACCATTCGATGGTCTGGCATGTCTCGCTTGATTTCTTCCGGTTTGTTAAGTATTTCCAATTCTTTCTTTGCCCTGTTTGAAAATTTAATTTTCAGCCGCAAAGTCAATCGGACAAAACTGGAACCACCGATATTCATCATCGGGCATTGGCGCAGTGGTACAACGCTGCTGCATAACCTGATGTCGATGGACAAGCAGTTCATTTATCCCAATATGGGGGCCATGCTGTTTCCCTCTCATTTTCTTCTCACAGAGCCTGTACTGAAACATGTGGTGAAGCATCTGTTACCGAAACAGCGTCCCATGGACAACATGCCTGTTACCTGGGATTTGCCCCAAGAAGACGAAACGTCCATCCTGTTGCTGCATTTGATGTCGCCTTATCTTGCAATTAGTTTCAGTGATCAGCCAGAGGTTTATGATCGTTACTATGAACTGGATCGACTGACTCCCAAAGAAGCATCCCTCTGGAAAAAGACATTTTTGTATTTCATGAAGAAACTGACATTCAAGTCAGGCGAAAAGAAGCGTGTACTTTTAAAGTCCCCGACGCATACGTTTCGGATACCGTTTCTGCTTGAGATGTTTCCCGATGCTCAGTTCGTTTATATTTATCGCGATCCGTATAAGGTTTATAACTCAACACTTCATCTGCGCCGCACCATGTTTGGTGATAATGGCTTTGCTCCGCTCGACATGGAAAAATTAGAAGAGGACATGTCGAATATTTATGTCAATCATTTGGATGTTTATGAGCGGGACCGACAGATCGTGCCGGAAGGCCAGCTGCATGAAGTTCGCTTTGAAGACCTCGAAGAAGATCCTGTGGGTGAACTCAGAAAACTTTACGAGCACCTGAACCTGCCTGATTTTGATGATTTGGTAAAGAACATGCAGCCGTATTTGAAGGATCAGAAGTCCTATAAGAAAAACAAATACGAAATGGATGCTGCCCAGGAAAAGAAAATCTATGAGCGCTGGCAGAAAGCGTTCGAGATGTTCGGCTACGATCGCCTACCTTCGGAAGCGCTGGTCAAAGCACGCGTGGCGTCCTGAGATCCCCTTCAACGCTACTTTAAACAACTCACTTCATGCCGGGTTACTGTTCCTGCTCTGAAGATGATTTCCTGTCAGCCGTTTGCTGGTTCTTTTGTCTCATTTCCAGAATCTGTTTTTCCAGCATACGTTGCTGATCCTGTATCCGGGAAATCATCGTAACCGATCTGAGTCTCGATGCACTCATGTCACCAATGGCACTCAGGATGATCCAGAACGCGATCAAGAGAAT
>NZ_CALFPF010000593.1 GCF_937919775.1 uncultured Gimesia sp. | reverse complement strand
TCTTTTTTCAGGAACAATGGTCACACCTGATATTCCGATGACAATCCCCGATGCTCTGTTTGAATCGATTTCCGGATTTACGACGACGGGAGCCTCCGTACTGAGAGAGCTGGAAGACCCGGCTTTGGTTCCCCGCTCGGTTCTGTTCTGGCGCAGTTTCACCCACTGCCTGGGAGGTATGGGAATCATCGTCTTGTTCGTCGCCATCTTGAGTCATCTGGGCGCAGGCGGAAAAGCTTTGATGAAACGTGAAGTCCCTGGTCCTACAAGTGAGGCTGTTCGACCGCGCGTGCGGGAATCGGCCATCGTGATGTGGAGCATTTATGTGGCTTTTACGTTAGTCCTGGCTCTGATTCTCTGGCTGGAAGGCATGAGTGTTTTTGATGCGTTTTGCCATAGTTTCGGTTCGATGGCGACGGGAGGTTTCAGTACACATAACGCGAGTGTCGGATACTTTAAAAGTCCGCTCATCGAATTTACGATCGCTCTGTTTATGATTATTGCCGGCACTAACTTTTCACTGTATTTTCTCTCATTAAAAAATATTCGTTCACAGAATCACTCATGGAAACACTATATCGCCCCCTTGCGAAATGATATTGAGTTTCGAACTTATCTGATCATTTTAGGCTCTGCGACTCTCTTTCTGACCTACAATTTATTGAGCAATCAGATTTACGATAACCTTCCTGAAGCCTTTCGCTATGCAGGCTTTCAAGCAGTTTCCATTATGACGACGACGGGATATGGGACCGGAGACTTCGACACCTGGAATGAATCTTCCAAAATGTTATTGCTGTTGCTGATGTTTGTCGGCGGTTGTGCCGGCTCGACAGCCGGTGGTATCAAAGTCATTCGCTTTGTGCTGTTTGGCAAAATTATCTGGCGCGAAATCGAAAAATCATTCCGCCCGAATGTCATCCGTCCTGTACGTCTCGGCTCGACGAATATTGAGCAAAGTATCCGAAACGATGTCACCGTTTATTTCAGTCTGGTATTGGTCATTTTTATCTTTAGTAGTCTGTTACTGACAGCGATTGAACCGAATACGGAATGGCGCTTGAACAAACCTGAGAAATTAATTGACTGCACCAGCGCCGTTGTCGCCACACTGAATAATATCGGGCCCGGCGTCGGAGAATTAGGGCCAACAGAAAACTACGCCGACTTTACACTGTCAGGTAAAATTATTTTAACCGTGCTCATGCTACTGGGCAGACTGGAACTCTTTGCCATTCTGGTACTGTTTGTGCCTTCCTTCTGGAAAAACTATTGACAGCAGAAAAAAAAGGAGCACCAGTCCCAACGAGACTCGTGCTCCAGACACTTTATCTGATCGACATCTTCGGATTAAAGTTTTTCCGGCTTTTGACCCGTTTTATACTTTTGGGATCCTTCTCCAGAATTGTTCGGCTCATAGTCTCCGACGAGGTCTGTCCTGGCTCCCTGTGGCGGAATTTTGTCTTCCATTCCGAGTGCCCATAAAATCCCATTCAAAGACAGCTTTCGCACGTTCGGATCTTTGAAATCAAATGGATGTGCGGTTGTTGTAAAGAACACTCGGCCTTTCGCTCCGTCTTCCCCTGCATAAGTCTTCGTCCAGGCGACGGGATTGCTCATCGGATACTTCTTCAGATTTCCCTGCTTCTCATGATTTGATTTCAGTGAATGCCCGGTCAAAAGGGGCTGACTGTCACCTGCCAGTTTGTGTCCGTCACTGCCGCCATCCACGTGATACAACCACGAATAGGCTTCATACGGCTCGACGCCTCTTAATATCGGATGATCTTTGGCTGCGTCATCAATTGTGACTTTCGTCAGATGTTCGTGTCCATCACCAAAATGACCATGATGCGTGATCCATTTTTGACCAACGAGATCCGCGATTTTTTTATCATTCCAGTCTTTGTAGGGACTTTTGGGATCCCGAAACAGAAACGCATGCGTCGCAGTTCGAAAGCCGACTACCGGTTTTCCGGATTTGACAAATTTCAAAATATGTTCAAACTGCTCTGGAGGCAGATCTCGAAACCGGGTAAACAAGACCATCAGATCAGCATCGTCCAACGCTTCCAGCCCGCTGATTGATTTCTGGTTTCCCGGGGCAATGTTCCCGTCTTCATCAAGCGAATAACAGACGGTTACATCAAAACCATAATCCCGCTTCAAAATTTTTGCCAGCATGGGCATGGATTCTTCAGAACGGTATTCATCATCGCCGGTCACGAAAACCACATGCGGTTTCTCGCCCGCCTGCGTTTGAGTCACAAACGTTGATCCCAGCAAAAACAAGGAAAAACAGATCTGGAAATAAGACAACAGTTTCATGAATACACCTGCCAGCGCTGAGGGCTTCTAATGCGTGAAGTATGACTGCTAACTTCAAATCAACCTCTATCGTATCGAATCAGGGGACCCGAAATCAATTGTTGAACGGGAGAACTCTTGACCTTGCCCCACAGATTCTGCATGCTGGAACCAACAGAAATCTGTGATATTCAATTTCAGTTATCAATTTGACTTCTTTTATAGAGTTTGTGAGCCACATGAAGAACGACATTCTGAGAACGCCCCTGATTTCAGGTCTCCTGCTGATGTTTGTGCTTTCTTTTGAGACAAACATGAATGCAGAAAACCCTCTGAAAATTCCCGCTGTTTCTGCGGAGAATATCCATCAACGAGGTAGTTATCAAAACAGCAAACAGAAATTTGAATCGGAAAAAACCGGGCATGTCGCCTTTCTGGGCGGTTCGATTACCGAAATGAACGGCTACCGCCCGATGGTCTGCGCGTTCCTGGAAAAAACGTTTCCGGAAACCAAATTCCAGTTCACGAATGCCGGCATCTCTTCAACCTGTTCGAATACCGGCGCTTTTCGCACGAGACGCGATGTATTGAGCCAGGGGCCCGTTGATCTGTTTTTTGTCGAATTTGCAGTCAACGATGACCAGGACGCCGGACATTCTGAAACAGCCGCCATTCGTGGTATGGAAGGCGTAATTGCACAAATCCGTCGACACAATCCCTATGCCGATATTGTGATGGTCCACTTCATAAATCCATCCATGCTGGAAACGATCCAACAGAAAAAGAAGCCGCTCTCCAGTTCCAGCCATGAACGCGTTGCCGCTCATTATGAGATTTCAACAATCGATCTGGCCAGTGAAGTCGCGCGGCTGATTGATGCAAAACAACTGACCTGGGAACAATTCGGTGGAACGCATCCGGCTCCTTTCGGAAACGCGATCTGTGCCGCGATGATTGATAAGCTGCTCACCAACGCCTGGCAGAAACAAGGCCCGCGTATGAAACACGCCTCTCCCCAGGAACCCCTCGATCCGTTCAGCTTTCGGAATGGTCGCTTGATCGAAATCAAAAATGCGAAGTTAAACTCGGGTTGGACGATCGAAGTCCCTGAGTGGGATTCCATCCCCGGGAGTAAACGCAGCCGCTTTACCAGCATTCCCATGCTGTGTGCCACAACAGCCGGAGCGGAACTGGAACTCGCTTTTGAAGGGACTGCACTCGGCGTCTTTACCGTAGCCGGACCCGACGCCGGAATTCTGGAAGTGAGTATTGATGCAGGGCCGTTTCAGCCATTCGACCTGTATCACAATTACAGCAAAGGTCTGCATTACCCGCGCTCGGTTGTCTTTGACAGCCAGTTAAAACCGGGCAAGCATCATGCGAAGATTCGCCTGAGTGAAAAGTCATCCGGTAAAGGGCACGCAGCGCGCATTATGTATTTTGTGGGCAACTGATCACAACAGAACTAAATCTAATCGAAATCGAGGCGAACATCAAACAGTTTCTGCCGATCGCCTCGATTACGAAAATCGTCCAGCATCGCTTTCATATCCGGACGCAGAAAATCATTAAACTTCTGCTTGCCCCCAATGCGCACTACGAGACGTTTCTCATAATCCACGATTTCCGGTGAGAGCCATAAGGTGTTGACCTTGCCTCCGGATTTGACATAGATCACATTTCCCTCTTTCACGCTGACATTTAACGAAACGGGTTTGGCCTGAATGCGATGATTACCGTTTACGACAACCGGCCGCATAATTTGAGCGGGAAAATTCTGGGTTCGCACCCAGTAAAAACGATTATCAATCGGACGCAGTATTTTCTCTTCGATCTCTTTCGGATACTTTAAACGTTGCTGCAGTTCCATCCAGTTAAACAGGTTGTGAATTTCTTCATAATAGTTCTCATAACCGCGGCCCTTGTACTCGGCATAAATCACATCATAACCATGACGCATCATGCGATTCACAACCAGTGAATTATGCTCCAGCGTATCGCGATCGAGTTCGCCTCCCACTATATACCACGGTAAGTCTTTTGCGTTTTCCCAATAGTGCAGATTAAACGCACTTGTTTTTCCAGCGATGGGTATCACACCGGCAAACAAATCGGGGTGAGACATGCCAATGTCAAATGCAGCATCGCCGCCCGTACCATGGCCAGCGAGAAAGACGCGATCGGAATCGACATTAAAGCGTTTCCGGGCATCGCGGATTGATTGAATCACCGCATAATGGGCCGTGACATTATCGTAATATTCCTCCTGATCTTTCTGCAGATACTCAGGAGCGATCACAATATAACCCCGACGTTGCGATTGACCGGGGCCCCCCTTGAACTTGCCCCACCAGCTCAACTCCGACTCAGCTGTCAGATGCGAAGGACGCAGTGCGACGATCATCGGATAGGTATGATGAGGGTTATATTCAATCGGTAGTAAAACCGAATAGGATACAGGTATTTCAGCATCCGGATCAGTTACCTGAATCGGAAATGCCTGAGCATTGTCTCGAACGGGAGCATCCAGTATCGGCGGCAAAAGCGGAATCATCTGTTTCACGACTGCGGTCGAAACGCCTTCCAGTTTCTTAAGCGATTCAATCTTGGACTCGCTCTGTTGTTCGTCCTCATCACGCAGGTATTCCAGCACTTGTGCCCGTGCGGTCCACAAATTCAAAGCGGCATCCAAGTCGGTAACCACATGGGCGGCCCCGACAATCCAGCCTGAATAAGCAATCGCCAGTTTTTCCCGGGCAGACAGCGAATTATCACTTTCCAGATTCAGAAAGGCAGAAACACGCCCCACAGATTCATAACTGAGTTGCGTGATGACTTCCCGACGATAGGCCTGCAGCAGATCTCTGGCAGGTTGATCTTTGATCTCTGCTTCCAGTTCTCCCAAACGGAATTGTGCTTTTTCGATCTCCTCACAGCGTTTGAGATAACCTTCTTCTACTTCGCGAATCTGCCTGAGAATCGCCTGGCTGACGTTATCTGTGGGAAACTTGGTAATCGCTTCCTGCGCCAACCGATGCTGACCGGCTTTGCGACGCTGCTGCAGTTCATCAAGTAACTGCTGACTGTGGAGTGTCCGTAAATCTTTCACAAACGCGACGATCTTCTCTTTATACTCAGGAAAATCCCGTTCGATGGCATCAAATGCTTCGGCGGCTGGCAGATACAGGCCTGCCTGAATATAAAACCGTGCGACAGCGATCCGCTCGTTGGGGTTAAGCGGATCAATCGCGCGTTTGAGCATTGCTTCCAGAACTTCTTCCTTCACGGAAGTCGTTCGAATTCCCAGATCCCACTGATGTTTTAACCCGGTGATTTTCAGGTAGCGCGGGGTAATTTCTGTCACTCCCTGCAGTAACGGCAGATTGCCTTTACTCGTTTTGAGCGTCACGGTGCGGCGGCCAAACTCATCGAAATCGGTGACATCAATGTAGGACCCCACTTCTTTCAGCATCTGTCCGCGGCCTGTCACCTGTTGTTTCACTAGGAATGTTTCCAGCAGGGAAAGATCCTCGTCATTGTTGAAACGCGAGACCATCCTGCGCGGCACGAAATAGCGGATGATCCCATTATCGACCATGATAATCGGGGCCGCCGGGTCCGGATCTTCAGGCCCTTTTCCCTGGATCCTGGCAGCCAAAACATCCGTCAGCCCTAAAATCGGAGCCAGCTCACCATGAATAATGGTGCCGTGTTTCAGTTCCACTTCCCCTGACCGGACGACGTTAACGGGAAATAGACTCTCCCCCATCAAGAGGAAGAACGCCACCAAAACGCTGCCTGTTCTTTTCAAACGGCAATGCGCGCGGCGATCTCGGGAAACGGATTCAGGAAATAATCGTACAGTCATACAGATTTCATCGACATACTGACTGTCGGAATTTGAGAAATAAAAGACCCCTCTAGTTTACCTACGCCTCTGGACCCCGTGCATTAGTAATATTTCAGGATAAATTA
>NZ_CALFPF010000592.1 GCF_937919775.1 uncultured Gimesia sp. | reverse complement strand
ACAGATACGAATAACACGAAAACAATAAGCAAATTTTTTGAAGCGCTGAATAACATCACAATCTACTCCAGGCGGGAAGAAATAGACCTTCTTAGATCTAAATATCTTTAATCATAATTAACCTATTGTAAATATGAGGTTTAGTAAAGAGAATGCAAAATCTAAAAATCCGTCAATTTAGAGAAAAACGCCCATCTACTACAGTTGTTTTAAGAAAAAAATGACTCTTTTCAGTGGGCCGCCATTTCCTCAAAATAAGCATCTAATTCATTCTAAATCTTAACAGATCTCTTCACGAAAACCGGATTAATTCGCTCCCTTCCGGGCGAGTTCCGTCAATTCATGGATTTTAGAAACCACACGGTTTTCCACGGAATCGGTAAAAGGCCCCGGATAAGACGAATAAATCATCGCAGTAGCCCCTTCATAACCCCCTTCTTTCAAAACCCGCAGGCTTGGCAGATAACCAAACACATGATTGGAATAGCCGGCAACCCAGATGACTGGCTCTGAGGCCCCGCTCGCACCAAATCCCGATTTCAGTTCTTTCTGAAGTCTGAGTGAGTAATCAACGACTGTTTCGCCACAGATGGCGACAAGGGTTAGATCATTTCCAAACTGAATCACCTGAAGCGGAAATGCATAACGTGTCTGAATCCCGCCACGTTCTTCCAGCTGCTCCAGCAGGCGTGTTGCGTGGCTGTTTTCATATTTATTTCCACTTTCTTTGATTTTGAGCAGTTCCTCCCTGGAGGGAGGCGTCGCAAATTCCAACTCAACATCATCCATGGCGATTCCGAGTTTCCCCTGAATCACGCGAGGCTGTTTGACCTCTAATGCGACTTCGACTGCGTTGGCAAGCGCCCGCCCATGCTGTTTCGCAAGATCCAATGATCGCCGCGGGTAAGGATTCTGATCGCCACCACAGCCCATCATGAATAAAGCAACCATACCCGGATGATCGGCTTCCAGATATTCCTGAGCAAAGCCTGCATAGTCTCCGCAAAATTGATAAAAACTGAGCGTGGTGTTATGACAGGCATATCCAAAGATTGCCGCCATCAGAGAACCATCAGGACGTACGACACTCAACACAGGCACCCGCTGATCGACGGGCCCCTCTGGATGCGGGCTGTTGATCACTCCCTGGGGAGTGGGCAGCCGTCGATTCATGGCGAATCCGGCCCGGCCATACGAATATTTTAGCGTGGCCGGTTCGAGCTTACTCAACGTCTGGCCAATCGCTGCGACAATCTTTCTGCCCAGCGCTTGTGTATATTCTCGTGCTTCCGCCCCGCGGTCTCCGCCCAGCCCCCGGCGGGATGCTTTCTCTTCCCGCAATTCCGGACCACAGTGCGTATGCGAGGCGTTCATCAACAAAGCAGCGGAAGGGATTTTGAACTCAGACTCTAAACTGGCGGCAATTGGATCTCGTAGCTCGGGGGTAATCCCGATTAAATCGGTGGTCACGATGACCACTTTTTGCCCTCTGGCATCTTCGATGATCAGCACTTTGGCATAAAGATCGTGGACCTTGCCTTCCGAAGGTTTATCCCGGGCCGCGTATCCGGACATCCACATGGCTGTTTCCGGTGTGATAACAACGGAAACAGCCGCTGCACGCCACCCAGTCTGTTTCACAGTTTCGGCAGACAGCAGCCCATTCTCTATAGCACAGGATATCCATGTCAGAAGACAGACAACAAACACAAACGGACGGTTCTGATTCTTCATAAGATCTCCCTCGATCGTGAAATCAAAAAACTAAATATCCAAAGTCCCGCAGACGGGGCAATCTTTTCGGCGTAGAATCGTATTGCGCTGAAATGTCATGTCGCGCAGATCAAACATCAACAACTGATTTGTCAGCGGTTGCCCCAGACCGGAAAGAACCTTAATTGCCTCCATCGCCGCCATGCAGCCGACGGTGCCTGAAACAGCGCCAAACACAGGAAACTCTCGCTTCCATGCTGGCGGATCATGCGGATACAGGCAAGACAAACATCCGGTCTGACCGGGAATTAATGTTGTCAAATGTGCTTCCAAATCATACATGGCGCATTCAATTAACGGCTTCTTCTGCAAGACTGACTGGCGATTCATCGCATAGCGTTCCGGGAAGAGCGGGGCACAATCGACGATCAGATCAACCTGATTCACGATGTTTTCAGCGTTCTCTTCGCAGATATTTTCAGGGATCGCAACAATTTCCAAACGGGGATTCAACTCTTTCAGCCGGCGTTCCGCTGATTCGACACGTGGTTTCCCCAGCCAGTCATGAGTCATCAGTAATTGACGGTTCAAATCACTGGGTTTGACATTTCCCGCATGGGCAATCACGAGCTTACCGACACCTGCAGCCGCCAATTCATAGGCAACCACGCTGCCCAAGCCTCCGCAGCGTGAAATCAGGACAGAGGCGTTTTTTAATTTCTCCTGCCCGGCTTCGCCAAATTCCGGCACCCAGATCTGCCACTCGTAGACAGCACGTTCTTCATCAGTCAGGGGAGCAAATCCGGACATTGTGACTCCTGTCTCTCTCATTTCGAATAGCTAAAATGACGTTCTTGCCAAAAGAATCAACCGCCAGAAATAGGCGAGAGAATCGTCACGACGTGATGCGGTTCTAAGGTTACAGGTTCATCCCACAACACCTGCTCGTTTGAGAGAAATATCAGGATTGAAGGATGCAGGTCTGCCGAATCAGGAAACAAAATTGATTTGAGAGTGGGGCCGTGCTGTTCTGCAACCTCTTTCACGAGTTCCTGCAGAGTGCTGCCCTCGTTCATCTCAAATTCTTCTCTGCTCAGGCCGGCCGCTTTTTTCACCTGTGCCGTATACTCCACTACGATTTTCATATCATTCGGCTTTCATCTTCGCAGATTTTTCGGCGTTCAATCTGGGCTCCTGCCCCACCTGTCCAGTCAGATCTGACAATTCTCCAGCAGTCTTTGAGGGCAGGCGCTGGACCACACCCTCCACAATTTGAAATTTGATATCCCCCAGACGATCCGACTCTGAGACATTATGCGTAATATGCAATGTCGTGACACGCGTCAGACGTTGCACATCGCTCAGTAAAGAACACATTTCGTCGCGTGTGCCTTCATCTAATGCACTCAAAGGTTCATCAAGACACAAAATCGCCGGTTTCGCTGCCAGCGCACGGCCCAGAGAAATACGTTGGGTTTCTCCGCCACTCAGACCAAACGGGGTGCGATCCAGTAAATCTGCAATCCCTAACAGACTGGCCAGTTCTTCCACACGATCATCAATCTGCTTCTTGTTCCATTTTCGTAATTCTAAAGCAAACGCCAGATTATCTCTGACTGTCATTGTATGAAACAACACTCCATCCTGCGGGACATAACCAATTTCGCGTTCAGCCGGCTTCGCGTGTGTGACGAGTTTACCATTCAAATGAATTGTTCCGGAAAGCACTTTCTTCAAACCACAAATGGTCTCTAGAATCGTGGTTTTCCCACTACCCGTTTTACCCATTAATACGGCATAGTGTCCCTCGGGAACCTCGAAGCTAATCTCATTCAGTTTGAAATTGCCAACTTGTACACAAAGTTTATTTACTGAAATCATGACACATCTAATCAGACAGTAGATTGGACCTACCGTCAAGCGAATTACTTTTCAAACAAAATTCTAAATCCCCGCACGAGTCAGCCCGAACATCCGGGCGATGATCAACACCACCAATGCAGAAACGACCATAATTAACGAAGCGGCAACTGCGCCTTCAATATTACCAACAGTGAGCTCTAAAAACACAGTCGTTGGTAGCACTTCTGTCTTCATGCGTGTGGCGCCGGAAAAAATCAGGATCGGTCCGAATTCACCTAGAGAACGGGCCCAAGCGAGCGTTCCGGCCGCCAGCAGCCCCCGATACGCCTGGGGAAACACCACACGCCAGAATGCCTGCCCTCGATTACAACCCAATGTCAACGCAACCTGCTCGTAGCGCGTACCGATCTGATCGAACGTCACGCGCATCGTTCTGACTGCAAACGCACACGCCACCATAAACTGGGCTAAAATGACACTCGGAATTTCATAGGTGACACCAAAGGGCCTTCCAAATAACAGGCCCGTGGTTTTACGAATCATGTCATCGACAGAGTCACCTTTGGCGACAAATATTTCTTTGCCAAACAAGGCTCCTGAAATTGACTTCAGCATATTATTCACCCACTCGATCTGAGGTACCTCCACCTGAAACATGATCAATAGGCACAACCCAATCACCAGCGGGGGTAAGACAATCGGAATATCCAGAATCGCATCAATCAGCGTTTTTCCCCGAAAATCGTGGCGGGACATTAAATAGCCAATCGGCACAGACACCCAGAGCGAGAGGACGGTCGTGATCGCGCAGGACACGAGGCTGAGCCAGATTGCATAGCGAATTTCCGGCTTGGCAAACGAGCCCCAGATATGATCTGGAGTGGTATAAGTCGTCTCTGCCGCCAGCATCGACACGATCAACAGGACATAAATGGCACTGATGACAATAAAAATCGTGTAGAAGGGAAAGTCAGAGCGAGATTTTAGTGCGTTTGCATGTTCCTCTGTCGTCTGCTCAGTCATAGCGACTCCGGAGTGATACGCCAGCGAAAACCTCGGGATTCAAAAATGACCCGCGATGATTCCGATGTCAACTGGTCAACCAGACGCTGCATCAGATTGGGATATTTTGTCGACTTCAAGATGGCAATCGGCTGTTCTGCCAGAGGACGCCCTTCTTTGATCTCAACGACATCAAGTTTATCGGCGACCTTAGAAATATTCGCGCGGTAGACAATCGCCGCATCCAGCGAGCCGGTTCTCAATTGATTGACCAGCAAATCAGCGGTCGGGGTATTGGTTTTGACATTCGGCTGGATCGCGTCGTACAGACTTTTATCTCCCGCTACAAGTGGCCCCAGTAATTTTTTGGTCAAAGCTCCCAGCGCACTTTGCTCGTGATGCGCGATGCCCACTTTGATATTTTCACCAGTCAGGTCGTAGACTGACTTGATATTTTTGGGATTGCCTTTTTCGACAATGATAATCATATCGGTTTCCGCAACCGTTAAAGGCAGGGTAAACATCGGTTGCACCTGCACCATGTAAGAGGTATCACAGGCAAAATAAGCATCCGGGCGCTGTCCGCTGTTGATTTGCCCGACCAGAATTCCACAACCGTTATATACAACACTAATTGAGATGCCCTCGCGCTGCTCGAATGCTTTCAAGGTATCCTGAATCGCCAGCCGGTTCACACCGCCACTGAATAACAGAATTTGCGGATGGGGATCCCATGTGTCCCCTTTGACAGGCTGATAACCCATGCTGGAAAATAGTTTTTGTCCTTTTTCGGGTGCCTGCAGATAGCGGGCAAACATTAAAGCCTGCTGAGGCTTTCTGGATGAATTTAAAATTCCGACGGTGACATTTTTCACTGCCTGAGCGAACTCGGGAACTTCGATCATTTCTGCTTTATCAGAATGCTGATTTACGGTTGCATCCCAGACAATGCCGGCATCCACGGCTCCCAGCAGAACATCGTTGGCGACCTCTGACACAGTAGGCTTGAAGACCCGGGCCGACTTCGAAACGGCGTCCCACTTTTTGACTTTTTCCAACTCTTTTTTTGTCAGTTTTCCAATCGATGCCGCATCGGGATTTGCCAGCGAAAAGCTCACGCCCTCTTTTGTCAGATCATCGATTGATTGAATTTTTTTCGGGTTCCCTTTTTTGACCATGATGACGGGATGCATCTGCGCAACTGGGATGGCTTCTTTGACGAGGTTCTTCTCCCGGGCGATCTCGATATAACTGGTATCAGCCGCCAGATATAAGTCCCCTTTTTTCGCCACTTGCAAATTACTGAGCAGCGTACCGGAACCACCATACTGCAAGTGTACAGGAACCCCGAATACTTCTTCCGCAAACTGCGCTGCCAAAGCCGCTACTGGTGGTTTAATTCCTGCTGCACAGTACATCAGCAGGGATTCGTCATCGCCGCCCTCTGACCCCGCTTCATCGTCTGCAAGTTCGGTCTCCTGGCTGTCGGAATTCTGATCCGTTCGAACCGTAGTTTCCGTTGTATCTTTGGGGGGGGAGTAAATGAGTATTCCCAGCATGATGATCAGGAAAGCCAGTGAGCCTCCCACAAACGCCATTCCACTACTGAGTTTCCCTCTGGGAAATGGGTTCTGTTCTCCCTGATGGCTGCAAAACTGTTTCATAATCTCTTCCCAATTATGACGATTCGGTTGGATCTTAAGA